>WFYH01000150.1 GCA_015490215.1 Aquificaceae bacterium | reverse complement strand
AGGTGTAAAGGAGTTTGGGTTCAAACTTTCCGAGCATGACAATCTTTTTTACACTTTCTTTTTTAAGGATTTTTATGAGCTTGCCCACCTTTCCTATGGAAATGGTCTCATGAACAGGTGCAAGGTCGGTGATACCCTTTACCCCGACAACAAAAACCTCTTCGCCTTTCTGCTTAGCAAAATCTACAAACTCCTTCGGGAGATACCCCTTGCCCGCAATCAGACAGAGGGTCATACATTAAAGATACCTCAGTATGGTAAGCTCACGGGCGTCGGACACTATGCGCATCAGGGCATCGTAGGCTATCCTGTAGCGGGTGTATTCCATTATGCTCTCGGAAAGCTCCACTTCCTCCTCATCCGACTTCATCTTGCGGAGGGTGTCCATCCTGTTTTCCTGAACGTCCTCAAGGTTCCTCACCTGCGCCAGTATGCTACCCGACTTGGATCTTTCAAGGGATATCTTGTCGTAACTCCTCTGAACCGCCATGAGATCCGAAGCATCAGGAGCAAGACCGTTAAGTAGCTTATCCCGAAGGTCTCCTATCAGCTGAAAGACGTTTCTTGTAGAGAAGTTACCCAAAGATGTTCCGGAAAAGGAAACGGTAACCGTTTGGCTTACATCCTCGGGGATAAGTCTCAAGGTGTAGCTTCCGTTGGGAAGCTGGTGAACCAAAAGGGATATATCCGAAGGGGACAACGTGTTGAATATGCGGGATATGTTGTTCAAGGTGTTGCTTTCAAGGACGTTTTCAGACGTGTCGCTTATGAAGTTGTCGGGCGGGGAGTCAAGATCTTCTATCTTTACCGTGTAGGTTCCGTCGGGATTAGTGACCAAGGAGGCATTTATGTTTTCCGATCCGAAAGCAGAGTTTATCTGAGAGACTAGATCGTTTAGAGTTAAGCTACCGTAGTTAGAAATCCTTGCCACTTCATTGTTGGAAGAGTCATAAAGGATAAGATCTCCATTAAGTCCGTAGTTGGAAAGGGGAATATCAGGATCTGACACCTTTGAAGCCAAATACCAGATACCCCTGCCGTAGTCAACGCTGACGTTGGTGGAATTGTAAGAAACGGTCATTGTCCCGCTCACACCCAGATCGGCATCCGCAGAGGAAAAGGAGGCATCCAACTGATAAACGTTTGTATCAAATATCTTTCCGCCGCTTCTGAAAACCTCCACGAAGGAATCTTCATCCAGCTGAACGAGAAAGTCCTCGTCCGAACCCAGATAGTTGAAGTTGCTGTCAAAGGGTTTTGTGGTAAGGGCTGTTCCGGAAAAGATGTAGTTTTCCCCTACCTTTTCGTTTGCTCTATCCAAAAGGAAGGAAAGGGCTTCTTCAACCTCCTTTCCTATACTCTTTAGCTCGTCCGAAGTGTTGTCTAGGTTTTTTGCCTGAACGACCTTCGTGTATATCTCTTTTACCCTGTCGGACATCTTGCCGAGGGCGTAGTCAATGTAGGAAAGGTTCACATCCGCAAACAGCCTATTTTTGGAAAATTGGGAAAGCTCGGAGATGTCCTTCTTTATGTTAAGTATGTTGAAGGTAGCCTCGGGATCATCGGAGATGTCTTTAACCCTTTTTCCCGTTGCTATTTCTATGGTTTTTTCTGTTAGCTTCTTCTTTATCCTTTCGTCCTGAAATTGAAAAACCGAATACATCAAGTTATCGGGCACCTTCATGGTTCACCACCTCACATCTGCAACGTAGTTCTTATAAGCTCGTCAATGGTTGTAACCACCTTGGCAACTGCCTCGTAAGTCCTCTTGACCTTCATTATCTCCATAAATTCCTTGTCAATGGAAACCCCTTGTATCTCTTGGAGCTTCCTATTAAGGGATTCAAGTAGAGCGTTCTCTATCCTGAGTTTGTCTTTAACGTCCGCCTGCGTGTTGGATATGTCACTTATAAGATTGTTGACCTTGAGCTTCGCCTCATCCCACCAAGTTGTTCCGAATCCGCTGAAGGTGTCGGTAAGGGAGTAGTTAATATCGTTCATATCGTCCGCAAGGGTGCTTACTTCTCTGATATTGCCCCCGTTGGTTCCCGTAAAGACGGGAGAACTTTCAAGGATGTTTACGCCCGAATCTTGAACATCATAGTTGGGGTTAGTGTTCTGAATAAGAATAGAGTAGGTGCCGTCGGGGTTGTTAACCACCGTGGCGGAAAAACCTGCACTTGTCAAGGTGGGGTTGCTATTTATTTGGCTGGCAAGGTCGTTCAGAGAAAGGGAGCCGTAATTGGCTATGGTTGCTATGAGGGTCGGAGGAGTTGTAGAGTTATCGTAGAACTCAAGGGTTCCATCTATACCGTAGGTAGAAAGGACTGTGTCCGGATCGTCTACGTTTTTTACCAGATACCATGTTCCGCTGTTCTCTCTGGGGAGCTTTACGTTAGAAATTAGATACTGAGCCACTTGATCCAGCTGGTCTTTGAACCTTTTTGCGTCCCTTTTGGCGTCTATCAGAGCCTTTAGTTTTCCCGACTCTATCACGTCGGTTATATCCACACCCACGTTGGAGTAATCGGGAAGCCAATAAACCTTTTCGTTTCTATATTCAAGCTGCCAATAGTTGTCGTAAAAGTCCACAAGTGTAAAGCCCTTGGAGGTAACCACCTTTACCCTACCTATTTCGTCCACTTGGATTTGGATATTTATAAGTTCGGAAAGCTCCCTCACGTATTTGTCTCTCTCGTCAAGGACGTTCTTGTAGTCTCTTCCCCTTGCGTAGGTCTGCCCGTAGAAGACATTCAGGTCTTTGTTTAAAACGTAGAGCTTTCGGGTAAGCTCATTTATACGTCTTATAACGTCCTCTATGGACGTATTTATGTTATTGTCAAGCCTGTCAAGGTCTCTTCTTCTGTTTCTTATAAAGCCGGCAAGCGCCCTTGCGGAGTTATACAGCTCGTTTTTCGCCCCCTCGTTGGTAGGATTTTTCATCAGGTTTTCGTAGGCTTGGAAAAACCTGTTTGTATAGTCGCTTATTCCGGTCCCCTCAAAAAGTTCTTGAAACATTCCTTCCACGTTAGTTAAAGAGTTGCTTCTCTCTTCTAAATATCTGACCGTGGAAAGTTTTGAGTTTCTAAGGTTCAAATAGTAGAGGTTTTGCTCTCTGATGACGTCTTCAAGGTTTATGCCCGCAGGTGCAAAGCTCTTTACGGAAGGTTGCTCTTCCACATAATCGGGGTTGTTGGCGTTCATTATGTTCCTGTTGTGTATATCTATAGCCTTTTTGTATATCTCCAACGCTTGAGAGACTATTCCGAAGCTTGCTCCGAACATTTAAACCCTCCTTGAGAATATCCCCTCCTGCGCCCTCTTGATAATGGGTTCAAGGGAGCCTGCTATTATGGCTTCGTTGCGCTCTAAAAGCTCTTTAACTTTTTGGTATTTGCCAAGAGCTGCCTTTATCTCCTCGGGCTTTGCCCTTTTAAAGGCTTCGTAAAGTTTCCTAAACTCCTCCTCTAAACCTTCTGCAGAAAATGGGTCAAGGAGCTTTTCCTCTAAGGAACTCAAAATTTTACCGAGGTCTCCCAATATTTCCACCTCCGTATAATATACTTTCGGCTTGAAAGACGCCTATTTTTAAATTGTCGGAGGTTACAATCATGAGCATAAGGGCGAAGCTCTTCGGGTTGAATGTCTTTATCATCATCATCGGTTTAGCTATTACCGCTGTCCTTTACAACACCCAGCAGAAAGTAGCTCAAGAGGTAACCAAAACTCAACAAGCCTTAAAGGAACTTGACATATACAAGGAGATGAAGATGGACATGCTCCACACCGCTATAGCGGTCAGGAACTTGATCTTTAACCCCCAAGATGAGGAAGCCCGAAAAGCGATAAAGAAATACATAAAAAGCTTCATGGATAAACTTGCCATCCTTAACAAAAGGGTTAAGGAACTTTCAAAAAGGGAACAGGAACTTACCAGATATCTTGGCTTCTTCACTTATCAAGGGGACATAGAGGGAGTTATACAGCTTCTGGAGCTGGAAGCTTATGATGAAGCTAAGGAAATGCTCATAGAGGCAGAAAAAAAGGGGTTCGCTGACACTATACACACACTTGATACCCTTATAGAAATCCGTCTAAAGCAGATAAAACAGCAACAGGAAAATCTTAAAGCGACCATGTCATCTGCTAACAAAGTTGTAATGGGTATTACCGCTCCCTCCCTATTTTTGATCTCTTTTGTCCTCTGGTTTATTTCAAGAGGAGTCATAAAGGATATAGACAAAATTTCTAAAAAAGTAAATGATCTTGCGACTAATATGCGGTTCAGGGACGTAGAGTTTGAAAAGCTTAAAAACGAACTTGACAAGGTGGTCACAGCTCTCAACCACATGGTAAAGGATATAGGGAACGCTGTGGTGTCCATACGGGACATCATGGTGAAAGTAGCTCAGGGTAACCTCAAGGTAAGGATAGAAAACGAATACAAGGGAGATCTTGAAGAGCTGAGAAACCACATAAACAAGTCTTTGGGAGACCTGCAGGGTGCACTGAAGGGTGTAAAAGAGGGCTTCAAAAAGATAGCGGAGAGCCTTGAGGTTCTCATGAAAAACGCCGAGAGGATGGACGAAGAAAACAGAGGACTGAACAACAACATAGCCAGCATAATGACTTCGGTAGATGAAACCTCCGAAGCCATAAGGCAGATATCCGAAGAAACCCTTAGAGCCAAGAATATCTCCCTTGATATGGAAAGGGCGATTGGCACGGGCAAACAGAGGATAAACGTAATGCACACAGCCATGGGTAACATAGTGGACGTAAGTAAGGAGATAAGCTCTATAACCGAAACGATCATAAACATAGCGGAGCAAACAAACCTTTTAGCTTTGAACGCTGCCATAGAGGCGGCGAGGGCTGGAGAAATGGGAAGGGGCTTTGCGGTTGTTGCCGATGAGGTAAGAAGGCTGGCGGAAATTTCGGGTAACGCCGCCAAGGAGATAGCAGAACTTGTAAACAAAGCCCTCGGGGTCGTTGAAGAGGGCAGGGTAGCTTCCGAAGAGGTGGTAAGCAGCTACTCCAAGATAGAGACCGTGACGAAGGAAATAGCCCAAGCCATAGACTCCATAGCCACCGCCATGGAAGAGCAAAGCAGGGCTATAGACATAATCAGAGACAACATGACCGAGATTACCAAGATCTCCGACCGAAACAGCGCAGGCGTGAACCAGATAGTTGAGGAGATAAGAACCATAAATCAGATAGCGGAGGAAGTGGAAGCCGAGATGGACAAGTTTGCGGTATAGAAATTCTCCTATAACCTTTTTGGCAAGGTAGTTGCAAAAATGGGGTATGGTCAACTTCCAGTGTCCCTACTGCGGTGTAGGATGCGGGTTGTATCTGGACGAAAGGGGGAGAATAAAGGGGGACTTTGAACACCCTGCGAACTTGGGAGACCTTTGTAAAAAACCCATTTACTTCCCGAAGGTGCTGGATAAGGGGAGGATAGAAAAGCCCCTCTACAGGGAAACCAAAGGGGAACCCTTCAGGGAGATATCTTGGGAGGAGGCTTACCAGATCTTGGCAGAAAAGCTCCAAAGTGTTCCCTCCGACAGGGTCTACTTTTACGTTTCGGGACAGTTGCTAACCGAAGACATTTATGTAATCAACAAATTTGTAAAGGGGTTTCTGAAAACGAACAACATAGATGCCAACTCCCGCCTCTGTATGGCGACGGCGGTAACCGCCTACAAGATGGCTTTCGGCTCGGACGGTGTGCCCTGCACCTACGAAGACATTGACGATGCGGATATTTTCTTTTTCTTCGGGTCAAACGCCGCCGTATCCCACCCCGTTCTGTTCAAGAGGGTACTAAAGAGGAGGAGGCAAACCCAGCAGGTGGTTATAGTAACCGTTGACCCTCTTGAGACGGAAACCGCCAAGAAAAGTGATCTCTTTATACAGATAAGACCGGGAACAGATACCGCCTTTTTGAACTCCGTCCTATACGTGCTCCACAGGGAAGGGTGGATAGATTACTCCTTCGTAAGTAAATACACGGAAGGGTTTGAAGAAGCACTAAAGCAGGCTCAAAACTTTCCCCCAGAGGTGGCATCCGAGATATGTGATGTGAAGGAAGAGGACATATATGTGGTTGCAAAGCTCTTCGCTCAGGGTAAGAAGGTCATCTCCTTCTGGTGTCAAGGTTTCAACCAGTCGGTAAACGGCACAATGAAGAACCTTGCTCTCATCAACCTGCATCTTGCCACCGGAAGGCTCAACGGTCGTGGATGTCCATTTTCTTTAACGGGTCAGCCCAATGCGATGGGCGGTAGGGAGGTGGGCTATCTCTCAAACGGTCTTCCCGGCTACAGGGATGTAAGAAACGAAAAGGACAGGAGGGCTATAGAAGAGTTTTGGGGTCTGGAGGGTATAAAGGAAAACCCCGGTCCTACTATAACGGAAGCGGTTGATCTGATTTTGGAAGGAAAGATAGATCTGCTGTGGGTGGTGTGCACCAACCCTGCTGTTTCCCTACCCGATCTGGAAAAGGTTTGGAAGGCTTTGGATAAGGTCTTCTTGGTGGTGCAGGATGCTTACTTTAACGATACCTGTGAGTTCGCTAACCTGATACTTCCCGCCGCTCAGCTTGGGGAGAAGGAAGGGGTTATGACAGGTTCGGACAGGACCATTACATTCTGCAAAAGCTTTGCCCGACCCTTCGGGCAATCAAAACCCGACTGGCTTATATTCACCGAGCTTGCGCAGAGGATGGGCGGGGGCGAATACTTTCCCTACCGATCCCCGAGAGAAATATTTGAAGAGTTCAAAAGGACCACGAAGGGCAGACTCTGTGATATTTCAAGGCTCTCTTACGAAGACCTCCCCGCCCGTTGGGGTAAAAGGTGGCTCTACGAAGATCTGAAGTTTCCCACACCGAGCGGAAAGGCTCGCTTCCACCCGGCGGTTTTGAACGTTCCCAAAGAGGAGGGAGAGTTCATCCTGCTGACGGGAAGGCTCAAGGACCAGTGGCACACCATGACGAGAACGGGCAAAAGCCCCGAACTTCTTAAAGGTGAGCTTCCGCCCTATGTGATCATGAATCCCTACGATGCTCAGGAGCTTGGGATAGAAGAGGGGCAGGAAGTTGTTCTCTCTTCCAAGGGAAGTAAGATCACAAGGGTGGTTCGCTTCGGAAACGTAAAGAGGGGTTGCATCTTTGCACCCTTCGGATATCCCAAGGAGTTGGGAGAGCCTACCAATCTGCTCACTTCCGACAGGGTTGATCCTTTCTCAAAGGAGCCGGACCTAAAGTATTCAGGCGTCAGAGTTACTCTATACGCACGTTTATCTCCTTCCTCTGACCTCCCCTCAGAACCACGACCCTCAGAGAAGGTTCGTTCCTAAGAGCCTGAAGTATCCTGAAGGCATCCTCCCCGCTCCTTATGCTCATGTTGTTTATGGAAACGAGGATGTCTCCCTTTCTTAGACCCGCCTTGTAGAAGAGGCTTCCGGGCTTTATCCACTCAAAGATGAAACCTTCCGTTCTGCCGTTTTTGACGTAGGGAATGAGCCTTATCTGACGGAACATTATCCCAGGGTCTTTTGTGACCCTTTCTATCTCCCTGCGGGATATTTTGAACTCTTGGGCGGAAGCGCTTTCCGCCCTTTGGTTTTTGGACGTGTAACCTTTCCCTTTTTCAAGCTTTACCCTTATATCCTTACCCCCGTAAGAGACAACAACCTCTTTCGGGAAAACCCTCTTGAGGGTAAGCCCTTTCCAGCTTTTGCCTTCCTCTAAAACTATCTTTTTGCCCCCCACCTCCAACAGGGCTATGCTCCTTGCTCCCGAAGATACCGCAAGCAGTTTCAATTTCAGATTCCCTTTTGTGGGCGCTTGGGAAAGCTCCTCCGCCGTCTTGGGAGCCTCCATTCCCTCGGTTCTCGGAAAGACCTTGGAGAGGGCTTTTTCAATCTCCCTCGGGTCAATCTCCTTGCGCTCCGCACGGGGCGGTTCCATTTTTACCCTCTCCAAAACCACCTTGGGAAGCAAAAGGAAAGTAAGCAGAGCTGTTAGAAGAGCCAAGGAGCTTACAAGGGGAAAGGCAACCAAAGCCCAGTTCATGGTTTAATCTTCGTCCAAAAGAACCTCACCCTCAAGGTTGTAGAAGGGTCTCTCGTAGGAAGAGTAATAGTAAGGTGTGTAGGCTACAAACTCACCTGCGCAGGTGTCTACGCCCTTAAAGGAAGGTCTTATCCCCATTGATTTGCGTAGGTTCCTTATCTCCTTCTCCCTTTTGGAGGTCAGGAGGGCTATCTCTGCATCCGAGTAGCCCAGTTCCTTAGCCCTGCGGAGTTTCTCCTCAGTAAGATCCCCTTCTCTTAGTTCCTCTTCAAAGTCCACGATCTCCTTTATGTTGAACAGAAACCACGGATCTATCTTTGTAAGTTCGTAGACCTCCTCAATGGTGTAACCCCTTCTGAAGGCCTCAGCTATAGCCCAGAGCCTATCCTCGTTCGGGGTCCTCAAATTCGCCACCAACTCTCCGTCGCTCATACCAAGCTTTGGGAAGGCAAGACCGTATCTGTCAAGTTCCAAGCTCCTGATGGCTTTAAGGAGGGCTTCTTTGAAGGTTCTCCCTATAGCCATGACCTCTCCTACCGACTTCATCATGGTGGTTAGGGTCTTGTCCGCTCTGGGAAACTTTTTAAAGTCAAAGCGGGGGATTTTGACCACAACGTAGTCTATGGAGGGTTCAAAGGAGGCGGGTGTAAAACGGGTGATGTCGTTTTTCAGCTCGTCAAGGGTGTAGCCTACGGCGAGCTTTGCTGCCACCTTGGCTATGGGAAAGCCCGTCGCCTTTGAGGCGAGAGCTGACGACCTTGAAACCCTCGGGTTCATCTCTATAACGTAAAAATCCCCGTTTTCGGGGCTTACCGCAAACTGGATGTTGGAACCTCCCGTGTCCACTCCTATTTCCCTTATCACCGCTATAGCGGCATCCCTTAGGATCTGATACTCCTTGTCGGTGAGGGTCTGGGCGGGTGCCACGGTGATGGAATCCCCCGTATGGACGCCCATGGGGTCAAAGTTCTCTATTGAGCAGACGATTATCACGTTGTCCGCCTTGTCCCTTATCACCTCAAACTCAAACTCCTTCCAGCCTATCAGGGACTTGTCAAGGAGAACCTGATGTATGGGAGAGGTCTTGAGGGCTACGTTGAGCTTTTCTTTGAACTCTTCAATGTTGTAGGCTATGGAACCGCCCGTTCCTCCGAGGGTAAAGGCGGGTCTTAGTATGACGGGAAACCCTATTTTTTGAACCGCTTTCAACCCCTCCTCTTCAGAGGAGACAACTGCACTTTCGGGAACCTTAAGCCCTATGTTGCTCATAGCTTTCCTGAAAAGCTCCCTGTCCTCCCCCTTCTTTATAGCCTCGTAGTTAGCTCCTATCATCTCAACCCCGTATCTTTCAAGGACACCCTCTTCGTAGAGCTTTACCGAGAGGTTTAGGGCTGTCTGCCCTCCCAAGGTGGGGAGCAGGGCGTCGGGTCTTTCCCTCTTTATGATCTCCTCAAGGATCTCCTCCGTCAGGGGTTCAACGTAGGTTCTATCTGCCACCTGCGGATCCGTCATTATGGTGGCGGGGTTTGAGTTTACCAAGACCACCTCGTAGCCTTCCTGCTTGAGGGCTTTACAGGCTTGGGTTCCCGAGTAATCAAATTCAGCTGCCTGACCTATCACTATGGGACCCGAACCTATTATGAGGATCTTCTTTATGTCTTTTCTCTTAGGCATAGGTTCGGGGGAATATTTTAACCCGAGTTGTGATTGCCCGAAGCTGTCGTAAATTTGTAAGCACCGAGATGCTGAGAAAGGTTTTTCTCTCCCTTTATGAGTGGGGGCTGAGGTTCATATTCGGGACGGTCTTTGTAGGTGTAGCTTTAGTTTTCATGCTCTTGGTAGTGGACGTGGCTACCTTGGAGAGAATTTTTCCCTTCATTGAAAAGGTGAAGGTCAAACCCTACAAAGTGTCTACCAACCTCTGGGTGGGCGGATATCTCAGAGACGAGAAGCTGAAGAGGTTTGTAAAGGAGAAGAGGATAAAGGTCGTTGTTTCTCTCCTTGACACCAACATGATCCACGAAAAGAGGCTTTTAAACAGAGAAAGAAAGCTCCTTAAAAGGCTCGGTGTTAAGCTCTACTCTTTTCCTATAAATCCGATATTCAAGGACAGAGCCATGATCAGACGTGCGGTAAAGACTCTGCAAAAGAACAGACGCAGAAGGGTTTACCTTCACGGGTATTTCGGCAGGTTCAGAGTAAGGTCCGTTCTGGAGGAGTTGAATGCTCGGTAAGTTGATGAGGGCTGTTTTTATCCTCGTGTTTGTGGGATACCTTTTCAGTCTTGGAGCCACCTACTTTAGCTACATAGAACCCTACCTTTTTCCCCTGAAACTCATACAAGGTGAAGCACGCTACGTTACCGAGACAGTAATGGTAGGTCCCTACCCCCGCGATAAGGATTTTGAAAAGCTCATAAAGATAAACGATGTCAAGGTCTTTATATCCCTCTTGAACCCCTCCCTTCCCTTTGAAAAGAGCCTCCTTGAAAAGGAAGAGAAGATCCTAAGCAACTTCAAAGACGTTAAGTTCTATAACGTCCCTCTGAGCTTTATGAACCTAAACTCCCCTGAAAACTACAAAGCGGTTGAGAAAATAAGGAAGATTATCCAAAACCACAGAGGTGAAAAGGTGTATATTCACTGCTACCTCGGCAGGCACAGGGTAGGCTTTGTGGCTGAGAGGTTGCTTGGAACTGTAAGATGATAATCTTGCTTTTGTTTCTTCTTATTCTCTCCTGCGCACCCAAGGAGCAAAAGCTTGTGGGGGTAAACTACATAGACATAATCCTCGTTGACGGGAGGATAAGCATCTCATACCACAGTGAGAACCCCCTCAAACCGCCTGCAGAAGGGAAACCCACAAAGCGCAGGTTACCAGTCTGTAAAAGAGGCAGAGCCTCTTGGGCTATCTGGGTCTGGAACCCGAGGAGGTTGAAGGACAGATTCCCTGAATTTAAGGAGATAGTTAGAGAGTTCGGAATAGGCAGGGTATATCTGCAGATAAGCAGGGGACTGACTGAGGATTTAATCAATGATTTGAAGAACCTCGGGCTTGAGGTTTTCCTTCTTGAGGGGGCAAGGGACTCAAAAGTTAAAGTAGATTTCTCCCTGATAAACAACCTGCCTGTAGAGGGGCTACAGCTTGACCTTGAACCCTACACAAGGGAAGACTTCAGGCTCAAAAGGGAAAGATACCTCGGAGAATACGTAAACTTCCTCAAAGAGGTTAAAAGAAAGCTCGGAAAAAAGAAACTATCGGTAGTTATCCCCTTTTGGTATGAAAAGCTTCGTCTCAGGGGAAGACCGCTGCTCAGGTATGTATTCAGGTATGCGGACGAGGTGGTCGTGATGGCTTACAGGAGCGACTTTAGGGAAGCTCTAAGCCTTAGTTGGGAGGAAATAAAACTTGGCAGAAAATACAGAAAGGACGTGTGGATAGGCTTTGAACTCTTTCCCTTGAAGGACGAGGTGCACCATGTATACAAGGTGGGGAAATTCAAGCTTGAACCGATTGGAACCTACAGGGTAAGGGGAGAAAGGTTAACGATGAAGAGGGAGAATCTCAAAAAGCTCAGGTGGATCAGATGTGAGGGGGTTAAGGGCTTTGTTATTCACAGCTTTGAAGCCCTTTAAAGGCATTCCCCTTTCTTCCGTTAAATTATAGAAATGGAACTCAGGAGGGCGATAGTCCACGAGCTTGCCAACAAGATATCAACCCTGAAGCAGGTAGTAGAGCTGAACAGAGATAAGTTTGATAGGGAGTTCCTATACCTTGTAGACAACATAGATGCCCTGACTAAACTCCTTCTTGACCTTGAGATAGCGGGTTCGGAAAACATAGAGAGCAAAAGGAAGGTGAACCTATCCCACTTGATGGAAGATGTTCTCTCCGAGCTGGAACTCCTTGCGGAACTGAAAGGTATTGAGTTTTCCGTAAAGGGCTGCACCGAGGTGGAGGTTACCACAAACGAGATCCTTCTTAAAAGGATTCTTTACAATCTCCTTCACAATGCGGTCAAATACTCGCAGGAAGGCGGAAAAGTAGAAGTTGTCTGCCATCCGTCGGTAAAAGAGCTTGAGATAAAGATAGTCAACTCCGTAGGGGGAAAACATCCCAAGGGCAGCGGGGTGGGTCTGCAGGTCACCCGTGAGCTTGCCAAGAGGGTGGGTGTAAGCGTGGACCTTACCCTTAACGGGGCAAGGGCAAAAGCCCTCTTGAAGATCCCCCTTTGACCTCAATCATATATAGGCTTTTCCTTCGGCAGATATTAATAGTTAGTAAAATCCTTATGCAGGAGGTGTGGACATGAGCTTTGAATACAGCGAGAAGGTCCTTGATCACTTTTTGAACCCCAGAAACGTAGGTGTTCTTGAGGATGCAAACGGTGTAGGTCAGTGCGGAAACCCTGCCTGCGGAGATGCGATGCTCTTTACCATAAAGGTTAACCCCGAGACGGATGTTATAGAGGATGTTAGGTTCAAAACCTTCGGTTGCGGATCCGCCATAGCGGTAAGCTCTCAACTTACCGAGATGATAAAGGGCAAACCTATAGATTACGCTCTCAATCTCACCTACAAGGACATCTTTGAAGAGCTGGGAGGACTTCCTCCACAGAAGATACACTGCACGAACCTCGGATTGGAAACCCTCCACGTTGCCATAAAGGACTACCTCATGAAGCAGGGAAGGGTGGAAGAGGCGGCGAAGATACCCGACTGTTACGAAGAGGAAGAAGAGGAAGAAAAGGGCGAATTTGAGTTCCTCAGCACCTGACATGGGAAACGAGGTAAGGGCTGTCGCACTCCTTAGTGGAGGGCTTGATAGCTCCTTAGCTGTCCGCCTCCTTCTTGATCAGGGTATCAAGATCAAGGCGCTTCACTTTTACACGGGTTTTTGTATCACCGAGCACAAGAGGCGCCTTGGTCTCACCAAGGAGGACGGGCAGCAGTATGTCAATCCTGCCTTGAAGGCGGCAGCCCGCCTCGGAGTTCCTCTTGAGATAGTGGACATCTCCGAGGAATACTACGATATAGTTCTCAACCCCAAGTTCGGATACGGAAAGAACGTAAACCCCTGCGTTGACTGCAGGATAATGATGCTCCGCAAAGCAAAGGAAATAATGGAGAAGGAGGGCTACCACTTCGTTGTAACCGGTGAGGTTCTTTACCAAAGACCCATGAGCCAAACACCCCAAAGATTAAAACTCATAGAAAGGGAAGCCGGTCTTGAAGGTTTGATCTTAAGACCCCTGTCCGCTAAAGTTCTCCCCCCGACTGTCCCCGAACTGAAAGGCTGGGTGGACAGAAGCAAGCTCTTGGGCATAAAGGGACGTAGCAGAAAGGTTCAGATAGAGCTTGCAAAAAAATACGGGCTTGAATACGAACAGCCCGCAGGAGGATGTTGTTATCTCACCGACGAGACCTATGCGGAACGCTTCAGGGAAGCCTTTGCGGTTGAGGGAACGATAACCCGTGATGATCTTGTTCTCTTTGCGGTGGGGAGGCACCTGCGCCTGCCCTCGGGCGTGAAGCTCATAGTAGCCCGTAACCAAGGAGAGGTGAACTTCCTCAAAGGCTTTAAGGGCAGATACAACCACGCCTACAGACTTGACGGCAAGGGAACCTTTGCTCTAATAAAGGGCAACCCTCCCGAGGAAGAGCTTCAGCTTATAGCGGATATCATAGCCAGATACTCCAAAAGGGAGGATTCTAAGATATACATGAAGGTGGGTGATAAAGAATACATCCTTGAAGGTCACCCAATTGACGATGCCCTCATTGAAGACTTTAAAATCTATCACAAAGAGGGGGTAGCAAGATGAAGGTGGATAAAATAAAGCCCGATGTAGTTCACGACGTTACAGGAACATACTGCCCCGTTCCTATAGCGGAGACCGCCAAGCAGATAAAACAGATGAACATAGGAGAGGTCCTTGAACTTATAGCGGACGATCCCGGTGTTGTGGAGGATATACCCGCTTGGTGCAAGTCCACAGGACAGGAATTTTTGGGTATGTATGAAGAGGACGGAGAGTATCATCTATTCGTTAAAAAGGTGAAGGAGCTGTCATGACGGCGGTCAAGATAACGGAGGATATGCTCCTGAGCGAAATCTTTACCCTCGTTCCCGAGGCGAGGGAACTTCTCAGGGGGGTTGGGTTTTCAAGGATAGAAGAGTTGGAGATAGAAGACGTTATCTGTGACAAGCTCACCTTAAGAGGTTTCTTCCGCCTGATGAACGTAGACGGTCAGAGGGCGGGGGAAATCCTTAGGGAAATACAGCTCATTTATAATAAAAGGTTGGAGGAAGCGTGATGGAGAGGCGTGAATTTGATGAGGTTGAAAAGGTCCTTGAAAAGATAAGACCCGCCCTCAAGGACCATCAGGGTAGCCTGAAGATAGTGAACATAGAGGACGGTGTGGTTTACCTTCAGTTTGTGGGTGGTTGTTCCGACTGCCCCGTGGTGGACGTTTCCCTCAAAAACGTAGTGGACATAGCCCTTAAAGGAAACCTCAACTGGGTCAAGAGGGTAGAGATCCTTCCCAACAAGATAGAAATTACATGAACCTTACGGGGTCCGCAGAGATATACGGGGTAATAGGTTACCCCATTAAACATTCCTTATCTCCCGTTTTCCAAAACGCCGCCTTTTCCCATCTCGGTCTTAACGCCGTTTACGTCCCCTTTGAGATTCACCCAGATTACTTAAAGGAAGCTCTTTACGGACTCAAGCTCGCCGGAGTAAAGGGTCTCAACGTTACCGTTCCCCACAAAGAAGCCGTCCTTGAGCTGGTGGACCACTTGGATCAGGATGCGGAGAAAATAGGCGCGGTCAACACCCTCAAATTCACGGAAGGGGGAACGGAAGGATACAACACAGACTGGATAGGTTTCTTAAAGGCTATCAGAGAGCTGGAAAACCCCGAGGGCAGAAGGGTCCTCGTCCTTGGAGCTGGAGGTGCTTCCAAGGCGGTGGTTTACGCTCTCGTGAAGGCAGGTGCGGAGGTCCTTATCTGGAACAGAACACCTGAAAAAGCGGAAAGGTTGGCAAGAACCTTCGGTGTTCGGACGGTTAGCAGACCCGAGGATGTGGTAAAAGAGGTGGATATTATCGTAAACACCACCAGCGTGGGTTTGAAGGAGGACGACCCGCCCCTCTTTGATTACTCCCTTCTGTCAGAAGGTCAGGCGGTTGTAGATCTAATATACAAGGAGACCTCCCTGATAAGATCTGCAAAGGAGAGAGGATGTAAAACTCAAAACGGCTTTCCCATGCTCGTTTATCAGGGTGCGGAGAGCTTTAGAATTTGGACCGGCTGTGAACCTCCCCTGAAGGTAATGAAGAGGTCCCTCCAACCTTACGGATACATTTAGAAGCATGGGGAAGAGACCTGCCTGAACCTATTGATACTACTGTTTAAGATCAAGGTCTCTCTTTAGGTTAAAATAGCCTGCGACATAGCCGAGTTCAAAAGGAGAGCCTATGTTTTTAGGAAGGGGCGTTTATGAGGGGAGCGCATCAACAGTTCTTTCTTGAGTTCGTAAACGATATCGTTTACATAGTTGAGTTCAGGAGACCAGAAGATCCCACCAGCGCTCAGCTCACATACATAAACAGCAGGGTAAAGGAGATCACGGGCTTTTCCCCGGAGGAGTTTAAAAAAGATCCCGCCCTCTGGATGAAGATAGTTCACAAAAAAGACATAGATCGCACCCTCAGGGCAACCCTGCGTTTGCTTAAGGACAAAGAACCCAAGGTAAGGGAATACAGGGTCAGGACAAAAGACGGCGTCTACATCTGGGTTGAGGACAGGGTCTTTCCGATAATTGAGTGGGGTAAGGTAACGGGGATAATAGGCGTTGCCAGAGATATAACCAAGAGGAAGATCCTTGAAGAGGTTTCCCTCCTTGCCCTGTGTATGGACAAGGGTGAGCTTCTGGCAAAGACGGCGCTTATGGTTTCGGAAGTCCTAAGAGCCGACCTGACAGTAATATACGAAGTGGAACCGAAAGAGGGAGAAGGTATCCTCAGGGCGGGCGTCGGTGTGGACAAGAGGCTCATAAACAGATACAGACTTCCCCTGACCAAGGGAACGGAGATCCACTACGTTTACAGTTCCAAGGAAGCGGTGGTAGTAGAGGACGTGGACAAGGAGAAGCGCTTTTCCTTCAACCCTGATATATACCTTTTGGGTCTCAAAAGCGGTATATGCTCACCCCTGAGGGGTGCAAGACGTTCCAACGGTGCCATCTGCATTTACTACAAAAGACCTTGGCAAGCAAGAGAGGAGGATTTGAAGTTCGTTGATTCCATCTCAAACATCTTGGGACTTGCACTTGATAAGTTTAACTACGAAGAAGACCTAAAGAAATCGGAAGAGAGGATCCTAAAGCTCAACAGACTCTACAAGACCCTATCCGTTATAGGGGAGATAATCCTAAAGGAAAGGGATAGGAAGAAACTTCTGAAGTCCCTGAGCACCGCCATACAGAGGGAAGGAGGCTTTAAGGAGGTCTGGATAGCCCTGCCGAGAGGAAGAGGTTTTGAGCTTTTCAGCTCCCACGAGCCGAAGGCAAAGCCCGTATATCCGCTGGTAAAGAAGAAGCTCCTCCAGAAGCTTAAGGAAAGACAGGGTCCCTGTGCGGAGGCGTTCCTGAACGGTTCCCTGATCGTAAACAACAACGTTCAGGAGATGGAAAACGACTTCCCCAAGGAGGAACTCTTAGGAAGGGGATACCTCTCCTTTGCGATCGTTCCCGTTAAAGAAGACGGCAAGGTAGTAGGTCTTATGGGTCTGTATGCCGGAGAAAAGAGTTTCTTTGATGAAGAGATAAAGAAGTTAATCAGGGAGATAGGCGATCAGATCGGTTTTGCCCTTGACTTTCTCAAGAAAGAAGAAACACTCCTTAAATTCTCCCTTGCCATAGAGCAGACCTCCGACTGGGTGGTTATAACTGACAGGTTGGGAATTATCCAATACGCCAACAAAGCCGTTGAGAAGATAACCGGCTACAGCAGGGAGGAGATAATAGGGAAGAAAACAAACATCTTCAAGTCGGGAAAACACGAAAAGAGCTTCTACAAGTATATGTGGGATACTATCCTCTCGGGCAGGACTTTCAGGAGCATATTTATAAACCGCAGGAAGGACGGAAAGCTCTTTTACCTTGACCAGACCATAACACCCCTCAAGGACTCGGAGGGCAACATCATAGGTTTCGTCGCTACAGGAAAGGACATAACCCAAGAGCAGGAACTCAAGAGCAGGATGAATTATCTTGCTTACTACGACCCCCTTACCGACCTGCCCAACAGGACGAACTTTATGGAAAGGCTCAGCTTCTACCTTGATATGGCGGAAACATCACGGAGCGCCCTTGCGGTTCTGATAATGGACGTAAACAGGTTCAAGTTCGTAAACGAGTCCTACGGATACTCCGCAGGGGACAAGCTCCTGCGCACCATAGGACAGCTCCTTCGCTCGGCGGTGAGACCTACCGACACGGTAGCCCGTTTAGGTAGCGATGAGTTTGCCGTTGTCCTTTACCCGCTCAAGAGGAAGGAGGAAATCCTCAGAACGGTTAACAACATACTTTCCAAGCTGGAGGATCCCCTACCCGCCAACGGTGCGAACGTAAGGGTAACGGTGGGTATAGGCATCTCCGTCTTCCCCGAGGACGGCGGAACCCCCGAAGAGCTGGTTAAGAAGGCGGAGCTTGCCCTCACCTACGCCAAGGGAAGAGCCACAAGCAATTACCAGTTCTTTACAGAAGAACTCAACACCCGCATGGCTGAACAGGTGCTCATGGAAAAGCACCTCACCAGAGCTTTGGAAAAGGGCGAATACGTGCTTTACTTCCAGCCTTGCTACGACCTGAAAACCTTAAAGATGAGCTTTGCAGAAGCCCTCTTGCGCTGGGACAGCGAAGATCTGGGGCTCGTCCCCCCTTCAAAGTTTATACCCATCTTAGAGCATACCTCCCTGATTGTAAACGTAGGTGAGTGGATCCTCAGTGAGGTAAGCAAAAGGATAAGGGAGTGGAACTTTCCCATTTCCGTAAACATATCCGCCCTGCAGTTTAAGGATGAAGGGTTCTTGGATAAGGTAAATAGGGCGCTCGGAGATGCTGGGGCGGATGGGAGCAAGCTGATCCTTGAGATAACCGAGTCAACCCTTATGGACGACGTTGACCTTGCGGTAAAGCTCCTCAAAGAGCTAAAGCAAAGGGGCATAAGGGTAGCAATAGACGACTTCGGAACCGGATACTCCTCCTTAGCTTACCTTAAGTTTCTACCCCTTGACCTTCTGAAGGTGGACATATCCTTCGTCAGGGATATAGACAGAAGCGAAACCGACAAGTCAATTGTCAACGCCATAGTTCAGATTGCAAGGAGCTTCGGTCTCAAGACCACCGCCGAGGGTATAGAGAAGAGGGAACACCTTGAAATTCTTAAAAAATTGGGCTGCGACTACGGACAGGGCTTTTTCTTTGCAAGACCTATGCCCGAGGAAGAGTTTAGAAAATTCCTCGGGATAGTTTAAAATGGCGGAGCCGACGGGATTTGAACCCGCGACCTCCGGCTTGACAGGCCGGCGTTCTGACCGGGCTGAACTACGGCTCCTGCCAAGTTAATAGTATATACCAAAATCTCCCCTTTGCGAAGAGGTAAGGTTTGGTAGATAATTAAAGGGCTATGGGGGTAAAGGTAGGCATAAACGGGTTTGGAAGGATAGGAAGGAGCTTCCTTAGGGCTTCCTTGGGAAGAGAGGACATAGAAATAGTGGCGGTCAACGACCTGACCAGCGCCCACCAGCTCGCCCATCTGCTCAAATACGATTCGGTTCACGGCGTGCTTTCCGAAGAGGTCAGCGCAAAGGAAGATGCCATAGTGGTGGGTGGAAAGGAGATAAAGGTCTTTGCCCAAAAGGACCCCTCTCAGATCCCTTGGGGAGACCTCGGTGTGGACGTGGTTATAGAGTCAACGGGCGTCTTCAGAGATAGGGACAAAGCTTCGCTTCACCTGAAGGCGGGTGCCAAAAAGGTGGTTATCTCCGCCCCCGCCAAAAATCCCGACGTAACCCTCGTCCTCGGGGTAAACGAGGAGAGCTACGACCCTTCCAAACATCAGGTAATCTCCAACGCCTCCTGCACCACCAACTGCCTCGCCCCCGTGGTCAAAGTTTTAAAGGAGAACTACGGAATAAAGCGGGGCTACATGGTAACGGTTCACGCTTATACCAACGACCAAAGGCTTTTGGACCTTCCCCACAAAGACCTCAGAAGAGCAAGGGCTGCAGCCGTAAACATAGTTCCCACCACCACAGGTGCCGCCAAGGCTATAGGTGAGGTCATACCTGAGCTTAAGGGTAAACTTGACGGAACCGCAAGGAGGGTTCCCGTCCCCGACGGATCCCTAATAGATCTGACCGTAGTGGTAGAGAAAAAGCCCGCTTCCGTGGAGGAGCTGAACGAACGCTTTAGGGAAGCCGCCCAGAAGTATCAGGAGTCGGGAAAGGTTTATCTGAAAGAGATACTTCAATACTGCGAAGATCCCATAGTTTCCTCGGATATAGTGGGCAATCCCCACTCCTCCATCTACGATGCACCCCTCGCACAGGTGATAGAGGACCTAGTTCACGTTGTTGCTTGGTATGACAACGAATGGGGTTACTCCTGCAGACTCAGGGATCTTGTTCTGATGATGGCTGAAAAGGGCTTTTGATGGGAGAGACCCTTCAGTCGCCCCGGGGCTTTCACGACATCCTGCCCCCGGACATTGACACCTTCAGATTTGTAACTTCAACCGTCAGGGATATACTCCGCCTCTACAACTTCACCGAGATAATCACTCCGATTGTGGAAAGGGTTGAGGTCTTTGAAAGGAGCATAGGGGAAGCCACCGACATAGTCCAAAAGGAGATGTTCGTCTTTACCGACAGAAAGGGCAGAAAGCTCGCCCTGCGCCCCGAGGGGACCGCAGGTGTGGTCAGAGCTTACATCCAACACAAACTCTATGCCCAGCGACCCTACCACAAGCTATTTTACGAGGGTCCCATGTTCAGGTATGAGCGCCCCCAAGCGGGAAGATACAGACAGTTTCACCAGATAGGTGCGGAGGTCTTCGGTCCCGCAGAACCCTTGGCGGATGCGGAGCTTCTTAAGATAGTCAGCGACATACTTGAGGCTCTCAAGGTTGAAGCCACTTTGGAGATAAACTCCCTCGGCTGCGCCGAGTGCAGACCCGCCTACAGAGAGGCGCTGAAAGGTTTCCTTGAGGGTGTAAGTTCCCACCTCTGTAAAGACTGCCTTGAGAGGAAGGACAGGAACCCCCTGCGTGTCCTTGACTGTAAAGTTGAAGGTTGCAGGGAAGCTACGAAGGAAGCTCCCAAGATGGTGGACTTCCTCTGTCAGGAGTGCAGGGAACACTACGAAACCCTCAAAAAGCTCCTCACGGAAATGGGGGTTGATTTCAGAGAAAACTACAATCTGGTTAGGGGTCTTGACTACTACACGAGAACCGTCTTTGAGGCGGTGTCTCCGAAACTCGGGAGCGCCGTAATAGCGGGCGGAAGGTATGACTATCTGGTCGAGCAGATGGGAGGTCCCCCTACTCCGGCGCTCGGCTTTGCGGTAGGAGTTGAGAGGATAGCCCTCGTAACCGAAGCTCCCCCCTTAAAAGAAAAGCTTTACTTCATCATACCCTTCGGAGACGTTATCCCCTACGCCCTTAAGGTTGCTCAGAGGCTGAGAGAGGAAGGCAAGAGGGTTGAGATTTCCTACAGAAAAGGGGGTCTGAGAAAGCAGTTGGAGTTTGCAGACAAAATAGGGGCGGACTATGCGGTCATAGTGGGAGAGGACGAGATGAGGGAAGGCGTTGTTACCCTTAAGGATATGAGCACCGGAAGGCAGGAGAAGGTAAAGGTGGTATAATAGAGCAGATGAAACTACCGGAAAAGCTCGTTGAGATAGTTTCAAATAAGATAGTTGACGGTATGTCAAAAGAGGGTCTCTTGGAAGCGGAAGATCCAGAGATTTTCAAGAAAAAGATAATCTCCATCTTCAAGAAGGCTCAGGAAGAGGAAAAGGCTCTTGACGAGCGGACCAAGGAGGTTCTCAGAGAGAACTTGGAGCTTTTGGAGAAAGAGGGTATAGATTACGGAACCGCCTTTAAAGCTATAAAGGCAAGGCTCGCCGAAGAGATGAACATAAACGTAAACAGAAGGGAAAGGATGAACCAAATTGCCAACATGATAATGGATCTGATAATGCAAGATGAAACGGTGGAAATATACGACGATCCTCCCGTTATCAGGAGGCGCGTTTTAGCCATCCTCAGGGAGGCGGTAGCCGAGAAGGAGGATATAGACAGAAAGGTAAGGAGAAGGATAAAAGAATACTCCCCCCACATAGTTGAAGGGACACCCGAGTGGAACCTCCTTTACAGAAGGATGTATGAGGACGAACTCCGTCAGAGGGGTTTGGCTTAAGGGGAGGGGCACAGAGCCCCCAAGGAGATCAGGCTACCTTCTCAACCACCTTTGCGGTTTCAGTTTCTTCACGTCTCCTGTGGGTCAGGTAAAGCCCGAGCCCCGTGAAGGTAAAGCCCGCAACGAGGTTTCCTATGGTTACGGGTATCTGGTTCCAGAACCACCAATCAAAGAGGGTTATATTGGCTCCGAAGAGCATACCTGTGGGCATGAGAAACATGTTCACCACGGCGTGCTCAAACCCCAGTGCGAAAAATGTAAGTATGGGTAACCACATAGCTGCAATTTTGCCGATAACGTGCTGAGCCACCATCGCCATCACCGCACCGAGGGTTACCATCCAGTTACATAGCATAGCCTTTACAAAGGCAACCGTCCAACCGTCTACAAAGCCGAGCTTTGCATATCCGAGGGTGTTAGCCTCTGCCACCTTGGCTATCATCTTCCCGACAACCGGGTCGGATACGTGTCCCATTTTTGTAGCCGCTATCCAAAACAGAAATCCGTAGAAGAAGGTTCCCAGAAGGTGACCTATGTAGACCCAGAACCAGTTGTAAAGCATCCTCCCTACGGTGGTCTTCCTCTCAAGAACCGCCAAAGGTATCAGGGCGAAGTTTCCGGTAACCAGCTCAAGCCCCAAAAGAACGATCATCACAAACCCGAGGGGAAACACGAGGGACCCTACGATCCTCATCTCCGACTGGGCAATAGCCGAAAACGCCACCGTCACCGCATAACCGAGTAGGGCACCCGCCAAGAAACCTCTTATGAGCAGATCCTTGGCGGACAGACCGGCTTTGTAGGCACCCGCCTGAATCATGTTTTCAACTACCGCTTCGGGTTTCACGTAACCCATAGTCCCACCTCCTTCAAAATTGTTCCCGCCTTTCTTTTGCAAGAAATGTGCCAGAAGGAGGTGGGAAGAGGAGGTGTTAGAGGTAACCCGCCTCCACCCCTATGCAGGCTTCGTAGACGAACTTTATCTTGTCTTTGTATTTTTCTATAACTTCGTAGTTTTCCGCACCGGGCTGAAACCAAACCACTTTTGCCCCGACCTCAAGAGCTTCCTTTACTATGGGTTCCGCATGGGCGGGATTTCTGAAGACGTTGACTATGTCTATAGGTTCGGGAACATCTTTAAGGGAGGGCAGAACCTCTATACCGAAGATCTTCTGACCCGCATAGCGGGGGTTTACGAGGTATATCTTGTGCTTGCCTTTTTTAACCACCCTCTCGGTGGTGTAGTAAGAGGGTCTTTCGGGTTTGGGAGATATACCCACAACCGCAACCACCTTTGCATTTTTAAGAACCTCAAAGGCATCGTCCTTGTGCTGAACTTCCATCAAAAACACCTCCTTAGATGTCGGTGTCTATAAGGAAAAGGGGCTGTCCGTATTCCACCGTCTCCCCGTTTTCAACGAGGATCTTTTCCACCCTGCCCCTCACGTCGCTTTCAATCTCGTTCATAACCTTAAGAGCCTCTATTATGCACAGCACCTGCCCGGGGGAAACAATGTCACCCTCCTCCACGAAGGGCGGAGCGCCCGGGGAGGGAGACCTGTAAAAGGTTCCCACAAGAGGACTTTTTATAACGTGGTATTCCTTTTCCTCCGCATTTATGTCCTCGGAGGGGGGCAGTATCTCCTGATGTTTGAAAGACTCCACACTCTGCGGTTCTGCGGTTTGCTGACTTACCTCTTGGGGCTGGTGGGTCTCTATCTCTATCTTCCCCTCCTTGGTCTCTATCTTCAGGCTCTTTATGTTGGAGAGCTTGATAACCTCTATAAGCTCCCTTATGAAATCTCTGTCCATTACTTTACCCTTTCCACGTAGGTGCCCGTTCTGGTGTCCACCTTGACTATATCTCCTTCGGAGACAAAGAATGGAACCTGTATAACCGCTCCCGTTTCCAGCTTTGCGGGTTTGGTTCCGCCTGCAGCTGTATCACCCTTAAAGGCTGGCTCCGTCTCCACCACCTGAAGCTCCACATGTTTAGGAAGCTCTATCCCCACCGGCTGACCTTGGTAGAAGAAGACAACGACCTCCATACCCTCCTTTAGAAACTTGGATTCCTCTTCTATCTTCTCCTTGGGGATTGAAACCATGTCGTAGGTTTGAGTGTTCATGAAGTAGTAGCTGTCCCCGTCGCTGTAGGAATACTGGGCAAAGACCTGCTCAAAGTCCGCCAAGGGTATGAGGTCCGATGCCTTGTAGGTTATCTCAATGACGTTGCCGGTAATCATGTTCTTTGCCTTCACCCTTACGAAAGCTTGACCTTTGCCCGGCTTGACGTGCTCGTAGTCCACCACCCTGTAGGGTTCTCCCTTGTGCTCAATGAATATGTCCCTTGTGATCCTGTTTATGTCTATCTTCTCCGCCATAGTTATCCATTTTAATTAAACGCTTCCCTCAAGTTCCTTCAAATAGACCTTCCAGCGGGGAGGGGTAAGCTGGGTTGAGCACCCGAGGGAGCTTGTATCGTAAATTTTGAAAGCCTTGGGGTTGTCGGGTTCGTGAACGAAGATAAACACCGTTGCCTGAGTGAGGGTAGCAAGATCCTCCTTCCATCCTTTCACCTGAAGGACTATCTCCCTGAGCCTTTCCTTTACGGCATCCGCATTCAAAACCTCACGGGCGTTTTCCTTTAGGTCTTCAACTATCCACTCCCCGTAGGATATACACTCCAATATCTGAAATACCCTATCCTCGGAGGGGATGCCGTAAAACCGCATGGTTTAGCTAATGGTCGGGGTGCCGGGACTTGAACCCGGGACCTCTGGCCCCCCATGCCACACCCCT
>WFYH01000149.1 GCA_015490215.1 Aquificaceae bacterium | reverse complement strand
TTCTGTAGTATCTGAGCAGGAACATTATGTTGTGGGGAATAGGAAACTTGGGTGCGTTTCCGAAACCTCCGTAAATCTCATCGTAGTTCTGGTAAAGTTCAGCAAAGGCTCTGTGGATTGCAGACTCATCGGGAAGGGCATCCGCGTAGGACTCTCTTGCTTCTGCAGAGAGAGCTTTGTAAACCTCCTCGCCTGCCTGCAACAACTTTTCCCTTTGGTTTTTCCAAAGGTAGGCTATCCTGAGAAGTATGTCTTTTAGCCCCGGCCTTCCGTAAAGGCTCTCTTTGGGAAAGTAGGTTCCTACAAAGAAGGGCTTTTTATCGGGCGTCATTATCACCGTAAGGGGCCACCCGCCTGACCCCGTCATCATCTGGCAGACGCTCATATATACCGCGTCTATGTCCGGTCTCTCTTCCCTGTCCACCTTGATGGATACAAAGTTTTCGTTCAGTATCTTGGCTATCTCTTCATCCTCAAAGCTCTCACGTTCCATAACGTGGCACCAATGGCAGGTGGAGTAGCCTATGGAGAGGAAGATAGGTTTGTCCTCTCTCTTTGCCTTTTCAAAGGCTTCCTCGCACCACGGAAACCAGTCCACGGGGTTATAGGCATGCTGACGAAGATAGGGACTCTTTTCCTTTATAAGTCTGTTGGGTTTTCTCATAACCTATGGAAATTTGGGCTTTACTGAAGGCAAAAGGGTGAGGAAGGTCAGGCGGTGATCAAATGCCTTCCGTATTTATAGTAGGCAGCGCAGGCACCCTCGGAGGAAACCATACATGAGCCTATGGGATTTGAAGGTGTGCAAACCTTTGCAAAGAGCCTGCAGTCTGTGGGCAGGGCTACGCCCCTTATAACCTTCCCGCATATGCAAGCAGGGTGTTCTCTGGGTTCGGGAAGTTCTACCTCAAACCTTTTTTCCGCATCAAGGGCTTCATACCTTGAGTTTATCTTCAGGGAGCTGTAGGGTATTATTCCAAGACCACGCCATTCAAATTCCTTTCTAAGCTCAAAGACCTCAGCTACAAGCTTTTGGGCTTTGATGTTACCCTCGTAGGTAACAAACCTCCTGTATTGGTTTTCAACCTCCGCCCTCCTTTCCTTTATCTGGTGGACTATCATCAAAACTGACTGGAGTATATCCACGGGTTCAAAGCCGGAGATCACAACAGGCTTAAGGAACTCCTCCGCAAAGTATGTGTAGGGTTTAATCCCTATTATCACACTCACGTGTCCCGGACCTATAAAGGCGTCTATCCTTACCTTTCCTATTTCTCGGAGCTCTTCCGCATTCAGGATGTGCTGTATGGCTGCCGGCGTTATGACATGATTGCTTACAACCGACAGATTTTCTACGCCTTCCTGAAAAGCCTTCTTTATAAGAACCGCCGTCTGGGGTGTGGTGGTCTCAAAGCCTATGGCGAAGAAGATGACTTGTTTGTGAGGGTTTTCTTTTGCTATTTTGAGAGCATCAAGACACGAGTAAACCATCCTGACGTCCGCCCCCTCCGCTCTCAGGGAAAGGAGGTTTTTTCCGCCCGATCCGGGGACCCTTAAAAGATCTCCGTAAGTGCAAAGGATAACCTCTTTCCTTTTTGCAAGCTCAAGGGCGAGGTCTATCCTCCCCATGGGCATTACGCAGACGGGACACCCCGGACCGTGAACGAACCTGACCACACCTTCAAGAAGCCTGTCTATCCCGTGTTTCATAATGGCGTGGGTATGCCCTCCACAAAACTCCATTATGTGAAGGGGAAGATCCAAGCCCTGTGCTTCTCTCCTTATAAGGTCCACAAGGGCAGAAACCTTGGAAGGATCCCTGTATCTATCCCTTAGACCTTTCTGAGTATTCCTCAAGGTATGCCTCTCCCTCTTCCATTTCCGAGAGGATCTCCTCAAAGAGTTCTAAGCTCTTTAGCGCCTCTTCTTCGTCAAGCTTCTGTATAGCAAAACCTACATGGACGAGCACGTAATCACCCTCTTTTATTTCCTCCTGAAGGAGTTCAAGGGACACTATCCTCTTTACCCCGAGGGTGTCCACCGTGGCGGTTCCGTCTTCGTTGATCTTTTCAACCTTTGAAGGTATAGCAAGACACATCTTACCTCTCCGGTGAACGCTCATTCATAATTATAGTCCCTTATTCCCCTTTTGGGAACCGAGAATCCACCGCTCACCTTTTAGACGGCGAAGGTGTTAACTGAATATGATCTTAGTCATATTACCTCCGAATAAATCGGCTACCCTTTTGAACTGACATGTCAGTCCAAACGAGGGGGAAGCTTTTAAGAGCGGCCAAAAAGGTCTTTTCAGAAAAGGGCTACTACAACGCCCAGATCTCCCACATCATAGATACCGCAGGCGTGGCGAGAGGGACCTTCTACCTTTACTTTAAAAGCAAGGAGGAGATCCTAAAGGAGATCCTGAAGGAAGTCGTAAAGGAACTGAAGGACAGAATAAAGGAAGTGGATTTAAGATACGACCCCATTGATCAGATAGTGGCGAACATAAAAAGGGTCTTAGACTTTGCCCTTGAAGAGAGGGATCTTGCAAGGATAGTCCTTCAGAGAAACTGCGACCCGAAGCTCTTTTCAATAATAGAGGACTTCTTTGAGGAAGTCACGCTTATGGTAGAAACTTCCCTCAAAAAAGGGATAGCCCTCGGTCTTATCAGGGAATGCGACACTTACGTCCTTGCAAAAGCCCTGATAGGAGGGGTTAAGGAGGTTATCGTCGGGCTTTTAGACAAGGAGGAAGTTGATACAGAAAAGGTGGCTAAGGATCTGGTCAGCTTTGGCTTGAGAGGAATATGGAAGGGAGGTGGAAGCTATGGAGGTTTTGGATCAATATAGAGCCTACAGACCCAGACCTATACCCCCCGAGGAGAGAGGGAAGATCACCATAGTTTTTGGCGGGCTCACTTGGAAGCACGAAAGGTTAATTCAGGGAGCCCTAGAGAACGCAGGCTACAAAGCACAGCCCCTTCCTCAAATAGAGCGCCAAGATCTTGACATAGGAAAGGAGCTTATAGATACGGGAGCCTGCTGTCCCACCACCTTTACAGCAGGGAATTTAGCGAGGTTTCTCAAAGAAAAGAGCGATAAAGAAGGCAGGGATAAACTCGTGAACGGCTACGCTTTTGTAACAGTAGGAGCCTGCGGACCCTGTAGGTTCGGGCAATATCACGAGTCTTACGAAAGGGTCTTGGAAAATTTAGACCTAAGAGATTTTAGACTCTTTCTCCTTGACCTTATGCAGATGGAGCAAAACAGCGGTGGAATTGAGATAACCATGCCCCTCACCTTCGGGCTCGTTTACTCAATGTTCCTCGGAGACATCCTCACCGACATGGAATACGCCACCCGCCCTTACGAAGTCGTCCCCGGAGAGACGGACAGGGTCTTAAAGGAAAGCGTAGAACTTCTCTATGAAAAACTCAAAAAGCGTCCGATAAAAGGTAAGAAGTGGGGGTCTTTGATTTGGCATGTGATCACCCCTTACTTTGTAAACGCTCTGAAAGAGGTCAAAAAACTTTGGGAAGAGATAGAGGTAGACAGACTCAGGGTCAAGCCCAAGGTCAAGATCACGGGAGAGTTCTGGCTCCAGACCCACGAAGGAGATGGAAACTACAACATAAAAAGGTGGCTTGAGAGCGAAGGAGCTGAAGTTATTCCCCCTCCCATAGCGGTATGGATGGACTACCTGATGCACATGGCACTCTGGCGTCTTGATCAGAACAAGGACTTCACAGATAAGTACTACCTCAAGAAACTTGCGATAAAGGCTATCATCAAACTCTACCACTACACCTACAACCGCTTGAGGAAAGCCCTAAACAGTATACCCAACCCACTTCCACCTCAAGAAGAGTTAAGACGTCTCGCAAAACCCTACTTCCACTATCTGCTTGCAGGGGGTGAGGGCTTCATGCTCATAGGAAAGGCACTCTACGCACACCTCAGCAAACACGCCCACATGATCTGCGAGCTCTCCCCATACGGGTGCATGCCTAACACCATGTCCATAGGAGCCATGCAGGCTGTTTTAGGAAAGCATCCCGATCTCCTCTACGCTCCTATAGAGGTCAAAGGGGACGCAGAAGTCCATGCCCTTTCAAGGTGTCAGATGATCCTCACCGAAGCCAAGAGGCGCGCCCAGAGAGAGTTTGAGGGGGTGTTGGAAAAAACCGGGCTTACCGTGGAAGATATAAGGAACTACGAGGAAGATCATCCAAAGCTTAAGAAAGCTACCTACAGGGTCCCCCACTACGGCTACGCCGGAACTTCAGCCAACTACGTTGTGCACATTGCCAAACTAATGGGGAGGGCTTAGCCTCACTCCACCGGGAATATTTCAAAATCTTTAGGTCCCCATACGTCAGGTGTCTGCTTCCCGTCTGCGGAAACCTTCCTAACCCAGTTGGTCAAAGGTTTTATAAGCTCCTTTATCTCCACATACCCATCGTCGTCAAAGTCCAAGTTAACAAGTCCAGAGCTTGCCATCTCATACAAAGCCCTCGTGAAGGCGGAATACCTCTTGTCCTTGTCTATGTTGGAAAGTTGCCCCTCCTTCGTGGAAAAGATAAACGCTTGATCCGTCAGCTTGGGCTTGTATACAACAACCGCAGGCTTCCAAGGTGGCTTTATCCTACAGGCGTCTATTAGAGCTACCTTCTTGCCCTTCGCCCTCGCAAGGAGTCTCTTTAGCTGATCTATGTCCACACCGCTCTCCTTGAGGTATACCTCTTCCTCTATAGATGCATCCGCAGGCAAAATGTAGAACTTACCCTTTGAGTCAAGTATCCCGTGACCAGAATAGTAAAAGTAAAGGGTGGCATCCTTGCGCTTTATGCTCCTTGCAAACTTCTTTAGCTCCCTCTTTAGCTTCGCATAGGCGGGGTTTTCAAGGATCTTTACGTTCTCTTCTGGAACCCCCATGTAGCAGGTAGCAAGTTTGTAAATTAGCTGTTTGTCGTTTTTTACATAGTCAAGATCCGTAATTTCGTCGTAGTCGTAAACTACAACCCCGAAGAAGTAGTAGTTGGGGTTGGGGCGGACACAAGTCCTTTCTCTCCTCTTTTCTTTTTTCGGAGTCTCTTCCAAACTAATGGAGGTAACCGTTATCTCGGAAGGTTTTGCAGGCTTTACCTCAAGCTTTGGAATATCCACCTTGGCAACTACCTTTATCTCCTCTCCCTCAAGGGCTTTGGCTATAAAGTCTGCGGTTTTGTTTTCTATCTCTTTGAGATTTACAACTTTGTCCGCTACCATCAGAACGTATACCTCTCCCTTTTTGAACTCAAGAACGTAGAAGGGCTTTAAGGTATCAATCCTTTTAAGGACATCAGAAAGGATATTGTTGTATATAGCTTTTACCGTTTTCACATCCCCGAGTTCCGCCTCTTGTGATAATTTTTCCACTATTTCCTTTACCTTCTTTGCTACCTTTTGCTTTAGCTCAATTTTTGCAACTTTGATTGCACTTTTTACGGCTTTTCTGCGCTTTATCTCGTTTATCTTGGGATGAGAAGCAGGTCTGTAGGTTACTTTCTGAAGGGAATAGAAGTTGTATCTTTCAGCTATTTTGAATAGGTTCTCTTCTGTAAATGTGAATGTAAATATTGGATACCAAGCGAAGGCATTGCCGCTTAGGTTAGCTTTGGCAAAAGAGAGAGCATTCCAGATTGTCCCAGTTCCGAAAGCATCCCCGTGCCACCTTGACCAGAGAATTTCCCCGTAGGGTCTGGTAGCTTCAAAGAGATAGAGATATCCATCTTGAGATACAATAGCCATATCTATGTATCTATTCCCATCCAAATCTCCCAAAGCAGGGGAGGAAGAGATCCAATTTCCTGTTTTGAATTTCCAAATCAGTCTTCCGTTCTCACCTGAAAGGGCATAAACATAACTATCATTACTCCCCACTATGATTTCAATCTCATCGTCTCCATTTACGTCACCTAAAACGGGAGAAGAATCAATATTGGCATTCACTTTGAATTTCCATATAAGCTTTCCGTTTTCCCCAGAAAGAGTATAAATATGACCATCCCCGCTTCCCACAACGACTTCAATTTTACCATCCCCATTTATGTCTCCTAAAGCAGGGGAGGAAGAAATACCGCCATTTGTTTCGAATTTCCATATAAGACTCCCGCTTTCCCCAGAAAGAGTATAAATGTAACCATCCAAACTTCCTACTATAACCTCAATTTTACCATCTCCGTTTACATCACCTAAAGCAGGGGAAGAGGGGAAGCTACCATTTGCTCTGAACTTCCAAATTAGTCCTCCATCAGTTCCGGATAGGGTAAAGATATAATTACTTCCCACAACGACTTCAATTTTACCGTCTCCATTTATGTCTCCTAAAGCAGGGGACGACAAAACATCATAGGACGTTCCAACTGTCCAAATAGGTTTTCCGTTCTTTCCAGAAAGGGCATAAACGTAGTTGTCATCACTCCCTACCACAACTTCAGCCTGCCCATCTCCGTTTATATCCCCAATGGACATGGCTTTGACTCCATCATCTGCTTTGAATTTCCAAAGGAGTCTTCCTTCCCAAGAAAGAGCATAAACGTAGCCTTTGTCATCTGCCACTACTATAAACTCTGGACTTGCAACAACACCATTCATATTACTGCTTCCCTCAAAACTCCAAAGGATTTTTCCACTCTCGTCAAAAACATAGAGCTTATCGTAGGTATCTTTCCAACCTCTACTTCCATTTGTTGCATGTAGAATGTATTTCCCTAAAATAAGAGGTTGATTAGTGAGAGCCCAGTTCCCTTCCCCCACATATATTTTCCACTTCAGCTTAAAAACTTCCTCTGAAAATGTAACTGAAAAGGTTAAAGTAAAAAGTAAAACAAACATCCTCATTTCCCCAACCTCCTACTCAGCCTTTACAAAAGCCCATATCTTTTCAGTATATCCGCAAGTTCTTTGTCGTTTTGTGCCTTCTCCCTAAGGGCGTTCAGGAGCTTCTTAAACTTCTCTGGTCTCAGCTCCTTTTCCATTTCCTCAAGGGTCTCTTCCTTGGCTTTCCTAATTACAGTTTTCCTGTCCCACCAAGCAAAGCCTATAACCGCACCAACTAAGGCTATCTGTCCCGCAAATACACCTACCATTATGCTCACGAGCCTGTCCAGTTCTCTATTGACCTGTTCAAAGCGTTTGTCCGCCTGCTCAAACCTCTTGTTCATGTCCTCCCTAAGCTCCGTTATCCTCTTGTCTATCTGTTCAAAGCGTTTGTCCGCCTGTTCAAAGCGCTTATCAATTTGCTCCATAAACACCTTCAACGTCGCCTCAAGCCTTACCAGCCTTTCCCTGTCCTCTTGGGTAAAGCCTACCTCTTTGGAAAGTGAAAAACCTGCGAAAAGTAAAAGACTTACAACTAAAACCTTCACTACCTGCATAGTGTTTAAATATAGCCCAACGGGACCCCACACATCGGGGGTCTACCTCCCGTCTACGGAAACCTTATAAAGCTTCAGAGCTTGGAGCAAAGTAGAGTTCATAGCTTCCCCGTAGCATTCATACGAGTATAATTTAGAAGCGTGGAAGTAAGGGTAGGCATAGTAGGTTGCGGTGTTGTCGGAACGGGAGTTGCCAAACTCCTTTTGGAAAATCGGGAGGTTTTAAAGAAGAAAACCGGTGTGGATTTTAGGCTTGTAAAGGTGGCAGATCTTGACTGGGAGAGGGAAAGGGAGTTTGAGGTTCCCAAAGAGCTGAGGACAACGGACTACAGGGAGGTTTTGGAAAGCTCAGATGTTGTTATTGAACTGGTGG
>WFYH01000148.1 GCA_015490215.1 Aquificaceae bacterium | reverse complement strand
GAGATAGGTCTATACGGGCTTATAGAAGCTGTTCTCTTTATATTCATCCTTGCCCTCGGCTTTGTATACGCTTGGGCTAAGGGTGCCCTCAGGTGGCAAACCTAAAAAGGAGGAGGAAATGGACTACGACGTCAAGGATCTATCCTTAGCGGATCAAGGGAAGAACCGTATTGAGTGGGCGGGGATTGATATGCCCGTCCTCAGGAGCATAAGAGAGAGGTTTGCAAAGGAAAAACCCTTGGAAGGGGTGCGCATAAGCGCCTGTCTGCACGTTACCACCGAAACCGCCAACCTTGTGCTCACCCTAAAGGAAGGAGGTGCACAGGTTTTCCTTACCGCTTCTAACCCCCTTTCTACCCAAGATGACGTTGCCGCCGCCCTTGTGAAATACTACGAAATCCCCGTCTTTGCTTTAAGGGGGGAAGACAGGGACACTTACTACTCCCACCTCAGGGCAGTTATAGAAAGGGAACCTCACGTGGTTATAGATGATGGGGCGGATCTTATATCAACCCTGCACAAGGACTATCCCCAGCTTGCGGAGAGAGTCCTCGGAGGTATGGAGGAGACCACCACCGGTGTGATAAGACTCAAGGCTATGGCAAAGGATGGAGTTCTAAAATTCCCCATCATAGCGGTAAACGATGCTTACACAAAGCACATGTTTGACAACCGTTACGGGACCGGACAGTCCACAATAGACGGGATTCTGAGGGCTACCAACAGGCTCATAGCGGGTTCCTACTTTGTGGTGGCTGGCTATGGCTGGTGCGGTAAAGGTGTAGCCCAAAGGGCGAGGGGAATGGGTGCTACGGTGATAGTTACCGAGGTTGACCCCATCAAAGCCCTTGAGGCAAAAATGGACGGCTTCCTCGTTATGCCCATGAAGGAAGCCGCAAAACTGGGAGACTTCTTCGTTACCGTAACCGGTAACACATCAGTTATCAGGAAGGAACACTTTGAGCTTATGAAGGATGGCGCCATAGTAGCTAACTCGGGGCACTTCAATGTAGAGATAGACCTTCAGGCTCTTGAGGATATGTGCGTTTCCAAAAGGGAGATAAGAAAGGAGGTGGAAGAGTATAAACTTCCCGATGGACGTAGGATATTCGTCCTTTCACAGGGCAGGCTTGTAAACCTCGCCGCCGCAGAGGGGCATCCCGCTTCGGTTATGGACATGTCCTTTGCCAATCAGGCTCTCTCGGCGGAATACATAGTTAAAGAGGGAAAGAACCTCCAGAGGCAGGTCTACAAGGTGCCCGACGAGATAGACAGGCAGGTCGCTCAGCTTAAGCTCAAGTCAATGGGTGTGGAGATAGACGAGCTGACGCCCGAACAGATTAAATATCTCTCCTCGTGGGAGTTCGGAACCTAAGATACGAAGAGTTCAAAGATCAAGTAGAAAATCTGGAGGAATTTGCGCAGGGCTGGAGGGGGAAGATATATACGGGTTTTTGGAAGGGGCAGAAGGTAGCTATAAAGGTGGCTAAAAGGAAGGAAGCCCTAAAAGCTCTACAAAAGGAGGCCGAGATCCTTGAGGCTCTGAAGGGCTACCCTCATTTTCCCCAGATAATCCTTAAAGGCTACGACTTCTTCGTTTACCCTTTCATAGAGGGCACTCCCTTGGGAAAGGTAAAGCTCTCTTCGGAGGAGAAGGCGAAGGTATATGAAGAAATCCTTAGGGTCGCCTACCTGCTGGATAACTTGGGTATAAAGAAGGATGAATTTAAGGATCTGAGGAAGAACGTCCTTATCGGCAAAAACCTTGAGGTATACCTTATTGACTTTGAAAGGGGCGGTTTTTCAAAGAGACCTTCCAACCTTACCCAGTTCCTTCAGGTGCTCAGAAGGGAGGGCTACCTTTCCATGGAAGAGGCAAAGGACCTCGGCAGAAGATACCTGACTGACAGGGAAGGAGTTTTTAAAGAGGTTTTGGCTAAGCTAAGGTGCCCTCCTTGAATATGCGGTAGAACTCTCCCCTTTTCTCTAACAGCTCCTCGTAGGTTCCCTCTTCAACTATGGTCCCCTCCTTCATCACTATTATCCTGTCGCACTCCTTTATGTTTGAAAGCCTGTGGGCTACTATGAGCAGGGTTTTATCCTTGAAGAAGGTAAAGATGTTTTCCATAACCTTCTTCTCGGTTTCCATGTCAAGGGCGGAGGTAGCTTCGTCAAGGATAACTATATCGGGGTTCCTCAAAAAGATCCTCGCAAGGGCTATCCTTTGCCTCTCACCTCCGGAGAGGCTGTGTCCCCTCTCCCCTACAACCGTATCAAGACCCTTCTCAAGGCGGTAAACGAAACCGCATTCTGCCAGCTCTAGAGCCCTTCTTATCTCCTCCTCCGAGGCATCCCCCTTGGCTATCAAGAGGTTCTCCCTCACCGAGGCGTTCAAAAGGAAAACTTCCTGAGTGGTGAAACCTATCTTGCTTCTGAGAGAGACCGTATCTATGTCCCTAAGCTCGGTGCTGTCAAAAGTTACTGTCCCTTCGTAGTCAACGAGCTTGGGAATTATCCTCACGAGCGTGCTCTTTCCTGAACCCGTCCTTCCCACGATACCTATCTTCTCGCCCTTTTTGATAGTAAGGTTTACGCTCCTGAGAATCCTCTTGCCGTTTACCGACACACCCACCTCCCTGAAGATTATTCGGGAGAATCCCCTGAAGGGTTCCTTCCCTTTATCTTCCTCTTCAAGGGACAGAAGCTCCCTAATCCTGCCCACTACGGGCAGGGAACCTCGTAGGTTCATGAGGGCTTTTTGGCTGTTTATGAGGGGCGGTTGGATCATAAAGAGGGCGGTAAGGTAGGAGATAAAGTCCCCCGGACTGAGATGTCCCGAAACTATTCTGAAACCTCCGTAAAAGATCACCCCTGCGGTGACCACGTAACCGAGCAGGTAGTTAAGAACCGTATTGCCCGCTATGTAAAACTCGGACTTTACTGCAGATTTGTATATCAGGGCGTTGAACTTCTTAAAACCCTCAAGGACCTTCAGCTCCGCCGAGAAAACCTTTACGTTCTCTATGCCCTGGAAGGTCTGAGATAACACCTGAGTCAGTCCGGCGGTGCTCTCCTGAACCCTCTTCAGATGCTTTCCCTTTTTGGAACCGAAAAACCTGACCATAAAGCTCATAACGGGCAGAACCACTATTAGGGCAAGGGTAAGAAAGGGATCCCGGTAGAGGAGTGCACCGAAGAGTGCAAGGGCTACGAAAGGTTCCCTCAAAAGGACGGGTATTTGATCAACGAGGATCTGTCGGGTCTTTTCCACATCGCTGACGGTTCTGCTTATCAGGTCGCCGGCGGGATGCTTCACAAAGAACTTGTAGTTTACCCTCACCAGCTTTGAAAAGATCTCCTCCCTTATGTCTCTGAGGGTTTTTTCCGAAGCCAAAACTACGAAGTATCTTGAGATGAAAAACCCACCTTGCATGGTAAAGGCGAGGACCAAAAGGAAGCTTACCGTTTTGAAAAGGCTCTCTTTGTCCTTCAGTATAAAGACGTTGTCTATGATGCCCTTTACCAGAAGTGCTACACCGGTGGCGGAGGCGGACTGGATAATGGAGCCAATGAGCGCTATAAGGAGAAAAGGGGCGTAAGGTTTTATACGCCCCAGTATCCAGAGGAGGTTTTCCATTCAGTTCCACTTCGGCTTGGGATAAACAGGTTCTTTTTCCTTAAAGGGGTAAACGGTTACGGGTTTACCCCCTTGGATCTGGATGACCGCCATGGGTTTGGTAACTATCTTACCCGTCTCGTCAAAGCCTATAACCCCGTAGAAGGTCTCTTCCTTCATCTCAAGCAGAGCCTTTCTGACCTTGTCCACTTCCAAGGAACCTGCTTTCTCTATGGCGAGCTGGAGGGTGAGGGCTGCTGCGGCACCCCCCGCGGCGTGGTATTCTGGATCTTCACCGAACTTCTTTCTGTATGCCTTTACAAAACCTTCGGTGCTACCAAAGAGGGGGTCCTTGTAACGGAAGGAAGCTGTCCACTGGACGGGTCCGAAGATGTATTCCGCATCCTTTCCGAGCGCCTTCACAAAGGCTGGAAGGGGTGGACCTACAGTTAGCCCTAAGAATTTAGGGTTTATCTTAAACTGCTTGAGCTGTTTGACTACAAGAACCGAGTCCTTAAAGTGCCCCGCACCTATGATTACATCGGGTCTCTTCAGCCTAACCTTTAGCATCAGAGAGGAAAGATCCTGAGCACCCTTCGGGTAACCCTCAAAGAGGACTACCTTAAGACCTTTCTTCTTAGCTTCCTTCAGGGCACCCCTTGCGGCGTCCTCCGAAAAGATATCCTTCTCGTATAGAATGGCTACCGTCTTGGGTTTGGGTTTTAAGGATACTGCCAAGTCTATCAGATTCTTGCCGTAATCGGGAGCTACGTTGAATACCCCAAATATGTGCTTGTAGCCCTGCTTGTAGATCTTGGAAGAGGCTCCTCCCCCTTGAACCATAAGAGCCTTATACTTTTCAACCACCCCTGCAGCGGCAAAGACCTGAGCACTTCCGTAGGGTCCGAGGATGAATTTTATCCCGTCCTGAGTTATGAGCTTTTCCACTAGCTTGGCGGTAGTTTTGGGGTCGCTTTGGTCATCGTAGTAAACTATCTCAACCTTGTAGGTTTTGTCCCCCACCTTTATACCGCCCTTGCGGTTGACCGTCTCCTTCCAGAGCTCGTAGCCTTTCCTGAGGAGTTCACCTTCCTTTGCGTATTTGCCCGACAGGGAAACCGCCGCACCCAACCTAAGAACGTCCTGGCCGAAAACAAAGACCGCCAAAGAGAGCAGAGCTAAGATCAACCCCCCCATGTGGTATAATTATAGCGCTGTAAGGCGGCGTAGCTCAGCTGGTTAGAGCGGGGATCTCATAAGTCCCAGGTCGGAGGTTCGAGTCCTCCCGCCGCCATAAAATAAACCATGTATGCCCTCATACAAAAACACAAAAGGCTTGCTGCCATCATCATAGCCGTAGCTTCCATTTCCTTCCTCTTCTGGATGTTCACGGTTTCCGACATACAGCAGATGTTTGGTCTCAAAAGGTGTGTTGCCTCGGTGAACGGCTCCTGCATAACCGTAAGGGAGTTCAGATTTGAGCTTCTTAAGTTCTCTTCACTCCTTGACAGGGAAGAGCTGAGGGATCTGGTAAAGAGGCAGGTTTTAGGAACGCTCATAGCCCGAGAGGCACTCTACCAGAAAGCCTACGAAATGGGCTTGATAGCCTCGGACAAGGAAGTCGCTCAAGAGATAAAAAAGGACCCCAACTTTCAGATAAACGGAAAGTTCTCTTTGGAAACCTACAGGGAGGTTTTGGAAAGGCTGGGTATAACCCCCGAGGAGTATGAAGAGACCCTCAGGAAGGTTTTAAGCGTCCAGAGGCTCCTCAGCTTTGTAGAGAGCGGAGTCTACCTTACCGATGAGGAAAAGGATTTCTGGAGAAAGCTTAAGACGGCGGTGTTTTCGGGGAAGCTCTACCTTGTAACCCCAAAGGATGTAAAGGTTGACTACAAACCTTCCCTTGAGGAGATGAAAAAGTTTTACGAGGAAAACAGGAGCAGGTTCAAGGAACCACCCCAAAAGGTATACCTCCTTTGGGAAACGGGGGACAAAGAAAAAGCCCACAGCATCTACAGATCTCTGAAGGAAGGCAAGACCCCCGAGGGCGGAAAGGAGCTTAAGGGCAAAGACTTAGCAGATCTTCCCGAAAGTTTAAGGTCCTCTGCGGAAAGGCTCTCTCAGAAGGATCCCGTCTTTATCTCCAAAGAGCGGGGCAAATACTACGTCATATTCCTCAAGGAAGTAAAAGGGGAAAGGTTCAAGAAGTTTGAAGAGGTTAAAGAGACCATAAAAAAGGAGCTTGTTGAAAAGAGAAAAGAGATCGTTGCCCAAAAGAGGGCGGAGGAGATAAGGAAAGCCCTTGAGGAGGGTAGAGAGATTAAGGATAAGTTCATAAAGTTTGACAACTCAAAGGTGGAGGAGTTCTCTTCGCTCCTCAGGATGCCTCAAGGGGATATCTTCAGGTTGGTCTTTTCCGAGCAGAAGGTCTTTGGTCCTTATAAAGCCGCGGGCGGTTATGCGGTTCTGCTTATAGAAAAGAAGGAATTTAAAAAGGACTCCGGCGATGTGGACTTCGGTTCCCTGCTGGAGATGAAGAAACGTGAAATAGTAAACCTGTTTGTTGAAAAGGTCCAAAGGTCTGCAGAGGTAAAGGTAAACGAAGAGTTTTTGAGATCCTTTTAAGTTCTAAGCGCCTTTTCTATTATTGCCCTCAAATTCTCCGACGCTTGTCTGGTATCCTTTCCGAGGAGTATATAACCGCTCACAGCGGGCAGGTTTGCTTCCTTAGCGAGGGCACCTGAGGTTACTATCTCTGAGTCTACCACGAACACCTTTGAAGGTGTAAGATAGATGTTGCCCTTGTCATCCAAAAGGAAGTCCTCTTTCTCAAATTCAAAGGAAACCTTTCCGTAGAGTATCAAAAGGGTCTCATCGTTGTTTCCTATAAACACCCGCAGGGAGTCCTTGGCACCGAGGTTTCCGTAAAGTTCCCTTACTATATCCTTTCCAGCCTCCGTGAGCTTGAGAGGTTCCTTAAGATCGTAGCACTCGTCAAAGACAGCAACGGGGCACTCCCTTCTGCAAAAATCGTGGTCTATAACTCCGAAGAGCTTCCTTATAGCCACCCCTTTTGAAGGGAGAACCCTATCCTCACCTATCATCCTGAATATGCCCGCCCTCTCCAAGGCAGCCCTGACAGGTGTTTTGAGATTGACAAAGTATATCCTTAAGCCTTCCTTCTCCTTTTCCTCTATGAACTCTCTAAGAACGTCAACAGCGGTTGCGTCTACGTGGTTTATAGACTCTGCATCAATTACCAAGCATCTGAGAGACGCCCTGTGCTTGGCTATATGGTGGTTAAGCTCTTCCATAATGTGCTCAACGTTGGCAAAGTAGAGGGAGGCATCGGGTCTTATGAACAGGATCTGAGGGCATTCGGGAATGTTAAACAGGTCTGCATTTACAAAGGTTCTCGTCTTGGGATCCCTTGAGAGGATGACTATACGGGGGTGCATGCTCCTCCACAAGAAGAGTATCAAGGATAAAACTATGCCAATAAATATGGCATAGTCGGGTTTCATCAAAAATGCGGAGATAAAAGTTATACCCGCCACCGCTCCGTCCTGAGGGTTTGTTCTGTAAAGCTCTATAAAAGCCTTAGGCTTGACTATACCAAGGACAGCGACTATGACCACGGCGGCAAGTGCCGCCTTGGGCAGGTTGTAAAGGAGAGGAGCAAAGAAAAAGAGGGTAAATATCACAAAAAGGCTGGTAAACACGCTGGACATTCCCGTTTTGGCACCAGCCAAGAAATTAACCGCACTCCTTGAAAAAGAACCGCTTACGGGATAACCTCTGAAGAAAGCGTTAACCAAGTTAGCCAACCCTTGACCCACAAGCTCTTGGTCTACATCAAGTTTGTGCTTCGTCTGGGAAGCCATCGTTTTGGCTATGGCGTAAGCTTCCATGAACCCTATGATCGCTATAACTATTGCCTGCCCCATAAGTTGATCAACTATGTCCAAATCTATGGTCGGGAGGCTCGGTTTAGGCAGACCTGAGGGGATTTCACCCACTATCTTTACACCCTTTTCGTGAAGGTTCAGGTAATAGGTAGCAAGGGTTGAAACTATCACTACTATGAGTGCGCCGGGAAAGAGGGGGTGTATCCTTCTTGAAAGGAGTATAAAGGCGGTTGCCGCAAAGCCTATAATAGCGGTATAGAGGTGAGTATCCCCCAAATTCTTTGCTATCTCAAGGAAGTTCTTGAAAACGAACTCGTGCTTTTCTATCTCTATCCCGAGTAGATGGGGTACCTGTGTTGAGGCGATTATTATAGCAGCAGCATTTGAAAAACCTATAACCACGGCGTGGGAAACAAAGTTCATAACAAAACCGAGTTTAAGGACTCCGAGGGCTAACTGAAATATCCCTACAAGCAGGGCAAGTAAAGCGGCGAGCTGAATAAACTCCTCACTCTCAGGCTCTGCCAAAGGGGTTAGGGAGGTAAACACCAAAAGGCTAACTATGGCAACGGGTCCCGTCTGAAGCTGAGGCGAACTACCCCAGAGGGCAGCGATAGCCGGTGCTAAAGCTGAGGCGTATAAACCTATAACAGGCGGAAGCCCCGCCAACATGGCGTAAGCCATAGACTGGGGAACAAGGACCACCGCCACTGTAAGACCAGCCAACAGATCCCTTACAGCCGTCTCCCCGTTATATCCCCTTACCCACCTTAGGAAGGGAAATATCCTTTCCACCATTCATGAGATATTCTAAACCTACCTGCGGAAAATCATAATTGCAAAAATTTGATAAAGTGTGCTAAATTAAGATCATACCAATAGCGGGACGCAAGAGCCCGCCGGCTCCTTGGCAACTGAATAGGGTTGTAGAGGTGTTAGGCGCATCAAAATGCTTTGATGTTTTGATATTTTGATGATACCCCAACGAGTCTTTTGATTTACAAGGATTTGAGTAGTGCGATCTTTAACCCCTTTTGCAGGACCGACGACTTTCGGAAATTAACTTCATTTCCTGAAACGGGGTGTTGCATAAGTCCTTGACTTGACTTATATTATTAAACGGCTCGTTTGGGGTTCCTAATCTGCCGTGTGGAGTTGAAAG
>WFYH01000147.1 GCA_015490215.1 Aquificaceae bacterium | reverse complement strand
ATATCAACACATACTACAAAGATTCTAAGAAAGTTGTAGTTCTTCATGACCTTAGGGTTGAACTCAATGATATGGTTGCCCAAATAGATCACCTGCTAATATTCAGGACAGATGTAGTTATCTTTGAAAGCAAATACTTTTCATCACAGCTCTACTACGATTGGAAGAATAAAAGCTTCAGTATAAAAACCTCAAAAGGGTATAAAGGTATTGCTAATCCCATCAAACAAGCAGAGAGGCAAGCCTTGAACCTAAAACGGATCTTAGAAATGAAGGGACTAAAAGATATGGTGCCTGATAGATACAAATACTATGTGTTGGTGTCCCCGTCGGTAAACTTCGCCAACAGAATGCCAAGCGAAGTGGTAAAGGCTGATAGCTTTATTGACAAATTCAGGGAGGAGGACGAAAAAGTAGGACTGGTTGAAGGACTATCAAGATTGGCAAGTTACATAACTCACAGCTTTGATGATCTAATATATGTAGGAGAAGTTTTAAAGAATCTTCATAAACCTCTTGATTTTTCATATTACCTCAGGAAGCTTGGTCTCTCATGGGTGGAAGCTTGAAAAGTTTTTAAAATTAATTACATGAAGATCTTGATCCTATGCGGAGGGAGCGGAACGAGGCTTTGGCCCCTTTCAAGGGGAAACTTTCCAAAGCAGTTCCTCAGACTGTTCTCTCAACATTCTCTTTTTCAAGAAACGGTTAAAAGGGCTGTAGAGATAGCGGGAGAAACGGACGTTTTTATCATCACAGGGGAAAAATACGAGTGGGTTGTAAGAAACGAGCTTGAGGAAATAGGAACCTCCAAAGCCAACGTGGTAACGGAACCTGCCCCAAGAAACACCGCCCCGGCGGTAGCTTTAGGGGTCAAGGAGCTGATAGAAAGGGGAGAGGACGATGAAGAAGACATTCTCGTCCTGCCTTCGGATCACCTTATAAGAGATAGGGAGGGCTTTAAAGAGGCTGTGAGGAAGGGGCTTGAACTTACCAAAAAGGGATACCTCGTTCTCTTCGGGGAAAGACCTTCGTACCCAGAAACTGGATACGGCTACATAAAGATAGGCAAAGATCTCGGAGTAGGTTACGAGGTGAAAAAGTTTGAAGAAAAGCCCAACTACGAAAAAGCCCGTTCTTACGTGGAGGACGGAAAGCATCTTTGGAACTGCGGAATCTTCCTCTTTAAGTTGGGCAGGATAAAGGGGGACTACAGAGAGCATATGTCCGAGGTTAACCTGAACTTGGACAGGGAAACTTTCCTCAAGGGATTTTCCGCCTTTCCGGAAATATCCTTTGACTATGCCATCCTTGAAAAAACCTCCCGCCTTGCGGTCGTTCCCATGGAGGTCGGTTGGAGCGATGTGGGATCTTGGAAGGCGGTTTACGATAACCTTCCGAAGGATGAAAACTCAAACGCGATCGTAGGCGACGCGGTGTCTCTAGACTCAGAGGGTTCCCTTATATTTTCCGAAGGTAAAAAGCTCGTTGCCTGCGTAGGTCTCAAAGACTACCTCGTTGTGAGTACCGAGGATGCCATATTGATAATAGGCAAAGAACAAGCCCAAAGGGTAAGGGATGTTGTCTCTCTGCTCAAAGAAAAGGAGGACAGAAGGGTAAAGGAGCACATAACGAGCTACGCTCCCTATGGGAGTAATACGCTCCTTGAGGAGGCGGACCGCTACAGGATAAGGAAGGTGGTTATAAAGCCCGGTCAGTCAATTCCCAAGCAGATGCACCACCACAGGACAAAACACTGGATAGTCCTCAGAGGAACCGCAAAGGTGGAGGTAGGGGACAAAGAGTTCTTCGCCCACGAAAATGAGAGCTTCTTTATAAGAAGGTCCCAACCCTACCGAATTGAAAACGTGGGGAAAATACCTTTGGAGATGATAGAGGTCCAAAGTGGGGATTACATGGGAGAAGATGATGTGGTCTTTGTAAGCTGAAGGAACTCCTCACACCACCTTCCTATGCTTCCGGCTCCCATGAATATGAGAACGTCGCCTGCCTTTAGTTTGTCGGTAAGCGCTTCAAAGAGATCCTCTTTCTTTGGGCAGAACACCGCCCC
>WFYH01000146.1 GCA_015490215.1 Aquificaceae bacterium | reverse complement strand
TCTGTAAGGGTCAAAAGATACCTGAGCAGATATCCCAAGAGCAGGAGCTGGAAAAGGGTCCTTAGGGAGGAGAAAAACACCTCCCTTTCGTTGCCCACACCCTCTTTGTAGGCGATCAGCAGCGCAAAAACTATCAAAAGGTAGGAATAGCCGAGGGAGGAAAGATCCATGTTGAGTATGATAATCTCCGCTGTAGTAAATTCTTTATTATGAATGTAAACCTCATAGTATCCGCCAGCAGGGGCTTGATACTCTCCTTTTTGATAAAGGATTCTGACATAGCGGAGATAAAAGTAGAGCACAGGGGGAAGGAGAAGCTTGTCGGAAGTATATTCAAGGGAAAGGTAAAGAGGCAGGCAAAAAGCCTGAGCGGTGTCTTTTTAGACATAGGGCTTGACAAGGAAGCCTACCTACCTTTGAAGGAAGAAGATTCCGGCTGTTGCAATCTAAGCGTTGGTTCAGAGGTTCTTGTTCAGATAAGGAGGGAACCTATAGATGATAAAGGTCCGAAAGCCACCTGCAGGATAAGCATTCCCGGTAAGTTTCTTGTGTATCTTCCCCAAGATTCAAAGGTCTTCCTCTCCTCCAAGATAGAGGATCCCGAAAAGAGGGACAAGCTCTTTAAGGTTCTCTCCAAACGCCTCAACGGGGAGGGTGTAATAGTAAGAACCTGCGCAAGGGACATAAGTGAAGAGGAGATATTGGAAGAGCTTGAGCGCCTGAGAAACCTCTGGAGGTATATACAAAAAAAGGCAAAGGAGAAAAAAATCGGATTGATCTACGAGGGGGTTCCCGCCCACCTTCAACTTATAAGGGATCATTGGAGGGAGATAAGAGAGGTGGTGGTGGACGACCGGGAGGTGTGGAGCGAAATTTTAGCCTTCATAGAGGAAGGGTATCCCGAGCTCCTGCCCAAGATAAGGTATGTAAAGAACATCGGGGTCTTTTTCAAAAAGCACGGGATTGACAAAGCTCTTACCAAGCTCTTTTCCAAGAGGGTTTGGCTCAAGGGGGGCGGCTTTTTGGTTATAGAGGAGACGGAGGCGATGACCGTTATAGATGTAAACAGCGGTATGGGATGTGGCGAAACCCTTGAGGAAAACGCCCTAAAGACCAACCTTGAAGCTACCGAAGAGATAGTAAAACAGATAAAGCTAAGGGGTATAGGCGGGATAGTGGTTATAGACTTCATAGACATGAAGGACAAAAAGAACAAAGAAAAGGTTGTAAACAAGCTTAAGGAGTTGTTTGCAGATGAGGGTTCAAACGTTCACGTTTACGGACTTACTCACTTAGGTCTTCTTGAGATGACACGCCGAAAGGAAACACCGAGCGTAACTAAGCTCCTTTCCACCAAGTGCCCCTACTGCAGGGGCAGGGGCTTTGTTAAGAGTGCGGAGCTTATACTTTATGAGATGGAAAAGGAGCTGGGTTACTTTAAAGGAAGGTATCTGGAGCTTAGGGTCAACCCATCCCTCAGAAGGCAAGTGGAGAACCTCCTTGAGAAGACCAACCTAAAGCAATGGGTGACCGTTAAGGAAGAGTGCGACGTTCCCTTAGACTACTACGAGGTGTTCCCCGTAGGATGAGGATCCTTGCCCTCCTTTTGAGCTTCCTTTTTGTTATCGGATGCGCCAAAATGACCGAGGAAAAGCGTATGCGCCTTGCTAAAGAAAACTACAGGGAAGCTCTCCAAGAGTTTAAAGAGAAAGACTACGGGGATGCCGCTTTCAAATTCAACGAAGCCTTAAAGTTTATGGACTACCTTACTCCGGAGCAGTTGGAAAACGCCCGCTTCCTGTTAGCGAAGAGCTACTTCTTGGATGAAGAGTATGTGGACGCCATCATAGCCCTTGAAGATTACATCTTTTACTACCCCAAGCTTCCAAGGACGGAGGAAGCCTTCTACATGCTCGTGGAAAGCTACCTCAACGTTGCCCCCGACCCCTACAGAGATCAGGAATACACTTGGAAAGCCATAGAAAAAGCTAAGGAGTTCCTTACCCGCTTCCCCAACAGCTCTTACGTTCCCAAGGTGAAGCGCCTGATAGAGGAAGCCTATAAAAAGATAGCCAAACACGAGCTTTACATAGCTGAGTTTTACGAAGATTACGGCTACTACTACGCCGCCGCAAGGAGGTATCAGGAGGTTCTGATAAACTTCGCTCCCTACATATCCGAGGTAGAAGTTGCCTACAGATACATAGTGGCACTCCTCAACACCGACAAGCAGGTGAAAATGGAAAAGGAAAAGATAAAGGATCTCTTGGAGGAGCACAAGGAAAAACTCAAGGAAGCGAAAACCACCGAAGAGAAAAGGGCTATAATGAAGAGGATCAAGTTCTTGGAAGGCGAGATAAAGAGGTGGGAAGAGATAGGGAAAATGGCTAAGAAGGAAGCTCTTGAGGCGGTAAAGAGGTTCAAAGAAGCTTACCCCTCAACCAAATACTACCTCCTGCTGAAGAGAGAACTCAAGAAAAAAGGATGGAAAAGCTGAAGCTCGTCAAAAAGCTCTTGGAGGACAAAAAGGCTCAGGACATAGTAATCCTTGATGTGTCCAAACTCACCAACATAGCGGACTTTTTCGTTATAGCCTCCTCCAACTCCTCGGTTCATGGAAGGGCGCTGGCAGACTATCTGGTGGAAGAACTGGAAAAGGCAGGCTACAGCGTTGATCATGTAGAAGGCATGGAGCTGGGGAACTGGATCCTCGTAGACCTCATGGACGTGGTTGTTCACATATTTACTCCCGAATACAGGGAGCGCTACGGCATAGAATGGATATGGACGGAAGCTGAGAGGGTTGAAGTATGATCCTGATAAAGGTTTTCCTCTTTGTAGCCTTTCTTGTTCTGGCACTCCTTTTTGCCTACTACAACCTTCAGGAGGTTCAGATAACCCTCTTCAACTACTCCTTTAAAGCTCCCCTCTTTGCCGTGGTCTTAGGGAGCTTGGGACTCGGTCTTGTAATCTCCCAGCTCTTTAATGAATTGAGAATCTTGAGACTCAAGAGATACGCAGGCGCCCTTAAGGAGGGTCTTTATCACCTCTGGACGGGTTTTCCTTCCAAAGCCCGAAAGGATTTGGGTAAGATCTCCAAAAACGAAGAGGTCCTGCCCCTCTACCTGAGCGCCTACAGGGAAGAGGGTAAGAAACCTTCCCTTTACTTTCAGGAGTTCTCAGAGGGTATAGCAGAAACAGAGGTGGCCCTTGAAATCTTCAGAGAGGACACCGAAAGGGCTAAAGACCTCCTTGAAAAGGCGGTAGGAAAGAACCCGAAAAACCTTAGAGCAAAGAGGGCTTTGGTAGCTCTATACTTCCTGAGCGGGGAGCTGGAAAAGGCTAAAAAACTTCAAGAGGAGGTAATTTCCGAAAGCGAAAAGCCCTTAAAAGATAAGGAAAAGGAGATCTACGGATCCATCCTCGCCCACGAGGAAAGGGACGAAGATATTGACCGCTACCCGCCGAGCGCCTTTACCCTTGCCTTTCTTGCTTTCAGGGAGGGAAACAAAAAGGGAATCCGATACCTTGAGATCGCTATGGAAAGGGACCTGCACAACGAGGTTTTGATGGTTTCCCTTGAAAAGGGATGGGTTTCTCAGGTGCTTATGGAGTTCCTTGAGGAGAAAAAGGATTCCTTTGACCCCTCTGTTCTTACGGTTTTCTACCACGGGCTGGGGATGACCGACAAGGCGGAAACTCTGATGGACAAGGTCCCCGAGGAGCTTCTTAAGATGCTAAAGGCGGGGTGCATTCCCAACCTTTGGGTATGCGGTTACTGCGGTAAGGAGTTTTCTTCCTTCAGGGTATTGTGCGAAAACTGTCTTTCTTGGAATAAACTAAGAATTATGAGGAGGGAGTAAGATGTTGATAGATTCTCAGAAGGGGAAGGTCAAGTTTAAGGTGGTTTATCACGGGATAGCGATGTCGGGTAAAACAACGAACATAGAACAGCTGGCGAAAAAGAGCGGTCTTGAGGTGCTCAGCTTTGACACAAAAGAGGAAAGGACCCTCGTCTTTGACTTCGTAACCAAGAGGATGAACGTAAACGGCTTTGAGATAACCTTTTCCATATACACTATTCCCGGACAGGACATATACAAGGACATACGGAAGATGGTTATGAGGGGGGCGGACGGTGTCGTATTCGTGGTGGACTCTGCCGAAAGCAGACTCAAAGAAAACAAGGAATTTATACACGTCCTTGAAGAGGATCTGCGCATGCAGGGGAAGACCCTTGAAGACACGCCCATAGTGGTCCAATACAACAAGAGGGATCTTCCCGATGCGGTTCCTTTGGAAGAACTGAAGAAGGAGGTAAGCATACCGGGCAAGAAGTTTACCGAAGCGGTTGCCGTAAGGGGCGAAGGCGTAGAAGAAACTTTCAACCTCATGGTTGAAGAGCTTATAAACAGGTTCAAAAGGATGACAGGATAGAAGCCTTATGTTTTATGGTTACATAGGGGATGCACGTAGCCTCGGGGACATCCTCACGGGGCTACTTCAGGGAAGATCGGGAGTCCTTGAGCTTTTTGTGAATAAGTATTTTCTGTCAATAAAGGTTCAGGACGGGCTTGTAACCGCCTTTAGTTGCGACTTTATGGAGATAGATAAGGGAAATATCAACGGTTACAATCTCTTGGTCTACTGCATAGCAGAGATGCTTGCCAGCCCTGAGGGATTTTTTGCCTTCTATGAAGAGGCTCCCTTTGAAGGTCTTGAGCTTTCCTCCCCGGCGGGGACGGATGAGCTGATGATACAGGCTACTATCGCAAGGAAGGAACTTGATGAGATCGTGGACAAGATTATCTCTCCCTACGCCATCTTTAAGGTGCTTGATAGGGACTCCCCCGCCTATTTTCTTGAGGGCAAAAACCTCATAGAGGTTGTGGCTTTTTCGGAGGATTCCATAGTTCAAACCCTAAGGAACGTAAAGGATTTTCTCCTTTCCGGAAAGGTAGACATCTACGAGTTCAGAGAAGGGGAGCTTCCCGAGGGTCCCGAGGTGGACTACATGATGGAGGGAGTCCCCCTGAGAAAGGTAAACCTTATAACTATTCTTGAAAGTCTCAAAAACGGTCGCTTTTCGGGTATAGCTCAGTTTTACTCTCCCACCTACACGGTTAAGCTCTTCTACGAAAAGGGGGAAGCCTTCGCCCTGTATCCGGTAGACTTTGACCTCTTTGAGTTCCTCATCTCTCCCGATAGCTCGGCGGAGCTGAGCCTCCTTTCCCTTGAGCCGAGTTTGGTGAGATTTTTCGCCATGAGATATCTCGCAAAGCCCGAAATAGACACCGTAAGCAGTAACTTTATGGAAATAAGCAAGCTCTTTTTGGGACTTAGCAAATTCAAAAAAAACGCCCTGCTCCTTATCTCCGAAAGGACGGGTGACAGGTATGTTGTCTTCAAAGAAGGAAAGCTTCTGCTTTCCTTGGTTGAAAGCGAAGGGAAGTTTAAAAAGCACGAGACCCTGCGCTTTGAAGAACCCTTCTTTGTAAGCCTCTTCTTCTACAGAGATGTAGGAAATATAGCCTCCGTGGTATACCTGTTTATGGTGAACGAGGTTCTGAGCATACTCATGAAGCACTCACCCACGAGAGCGGTTTCCCTCGTCCTAAAGGAAGCCGTCAGATACCCCTTTCTGAGCTTCTATGAAGGGCGCTTTCACCTTACCAAGAACCTGACCGAAGAGGAAGAGGTCCAGCTCCTTAACTTCCTGTCCTTCCTTATAGATCTCAGTGCTCAAGAGGTGGGAGAAAAAAAGCAGGAAGAGGAGCTTGAGTTTCAGCTAAGACCCTTCAAAGACATATTCCGAGTACTTGACGTTGACAGGT
>WFYH01000145.1 GCA_015490215.1 Aquificaceae bacterium | reverse complement strand
GTTGATCTCATCTACAAAGACCTTCACTACGCTCAGGACCTTATAAAGGAGCTGGGGCTTTTCTCCTTTACCACCTCTGCGGTGAAAGAAACCTATGGGCTTGCAAGAAGCAAGGGTCTCGGAGGTCTTGACTTCAGCGTCGTTTACAAGCTCTTCAAATAAGGGGGGACTATATTATGAAACTGGTGGGTGTTCTGAAAGCGCTGTTTGTAGGGATTGTGCTTTTGGCTGGGATTTCCTTTTTTGGGGAGAGCGGTTTCACCCAAGAGGACAGGGGGGAGGCTTATCCGCCTTGAGGCTACCCTTGAAACCTTTATGAAGCAAATAGACAAAAGGTTTGAACAGGTGGACAAAAGGATAAGTGAACTCAGAGAGGACATGAACGCAAGGTTTGAACAAGTGGACAAGCAATTTGAGCAAATAGACAAGCGGTTTGAGCAGATAGACAAACGATTTGAGCAGGTATACAAAATGTTTGAACAGCTTTACACCTTCTTGTGGATCTTGGCGGGTATATTCACAACTCTGACCGCTGTAGTTATAGGCTTTGCCTATTGGGACAGGAGGACCATAATCAGGAGGGCAAAGGATGAGGCTATTGAGCACCTTGAAAGGGAGGGGGTGCTCAGGAAACTCCTGCAGGCGCTCAGGGAAAAAGCCAAAACCGATAGAGACTTAGAGGCGGTTTTGAAAAAATACGGTCTTTTGGCGATCCTTATCGGGCTTTTGCTTTTCACAGGTTTTGGCTTTTCGGAGGAAGTGGGTTTTGCCCAAGAAGGCATCCGTTATTCGCAACTCGGGCTATTATTATTTAATTAGCATCAAACCGTAGGGAGGGATAGGCGATGAGGTTTAAAGCGCTTATATTTTTGGCTGCAGCAGTTTCTCTTTCCTTCGGGGCTGACAGGATAATTCTTAAGAACCCGCCCAGGTCCTTGGATAAGTTCTATCCGCCTAAGTCGGAAAAGTATGAGTTCCTTTCAAATATGCACAAGATGAGCACAGCCTTTACGGGCATAAGGGTAAATGTAAACGACGGCAACTGGGAAAAGGCTCTCTTTTGGGCGAAGAAACTCAGGGACACATACGTGAAGACCCGTGATATGGTTCCCGAGTGGAAGGACTACTTTAAGGTTAATTTAGCGGAGAATCTCGTAAAAGCTGTAGAGTCAAAGGATGTGGATAAGACCATAGAGGCTTCTCAAAAGCTTGGGAAGACCTGCTCTAAGTGCCATCAAGAGAACGAGCTTGCGGTTAAGCTCACCTACCGCTTCCCCAGTTTTGAAAAGATCTCCTTGGAAGACCCCATAGAGTTTACGGAGCTTGATACGGGCAAGTATATGGAAAAACTTACCAACTCTATGAAGATTATGAAGGTTTACCTACTGCAGGAAGAAGCTCAAAAGGCTCAGGAAGAGGGTTTAAACTTTGTAGAGAGGGCACGCCAGCTGAGGACTATGTGTTCTAAGTGCCATACCTCAAAGGTGTCCGAGGAAGCGATCTTCGGGAAGAGCTACGAAGAGGCTCTTGCCTACTTGGAGAACCTGCTTTCGGCGGAAAAGCCCGATGGGAAGAAGATTATAGAGAACTTGAAGAAGGTTACGGTCAGTTGCACCAAGTGTCATAACGTTCACCTTGTGCCCGCAGTTGTGAGGGAAACCTTCGGAAGGTAATGTTTCTCTTAGTTTTTACCTTTGCCCTTTTGGTGGGGTGTGGTCCCTTTGAGGAGGTTTTCGTTGAGGAGGATCTCCTTGAGCGTCCGCAGGCTAAGAGGTGTTCCGACTGCCATACGCAGATATACAAAGAGTGGCTAAGGAGCAGGCACGCAAAGGCTTGGACAAGCGAACACTTCCGCGGGGAGTCCGAAAACTACACGAAAACTAAGTGCCTTCCCTGTCATGCTCCCCATCAGGTTGACCCCCTGAAGAAGCCTGCCCTCAGAGCGGAGTTTAAGGAGGACGGGGTAAGCTGTATTGCCTGCCACTTTAAGGAAGAGACCCGTTCAATGCATGGTCCCTTGAAGGTTTGGTCCCCTCCGCATCCTTCAAAGAAAGATACTTCTTACCTCAGCTCCCAGTTCTGCGCGGGGTGCCATCAAGAGACCTTCAAGGAGTGGAAAAGGGCTAAGGTAGATAGGACATGTCAGAGCTGTCATATGCCTTCCCTCGGGAAGAAAGACCTTATTCAGAAGTTTCCCTTTTATTTGTTCCACTTAGCCAAGCCGAGAACCTCCCATGAGTTCCCTACCCTTAAGGTTAGAGGGGAAGATATTCGTTTAGAGCTTAGAGGAAGTTCACTATTGTTTACAAACACGGGCGTTCCCCACAATTTGCCAACGGCGGATCAGGGGAACCCCAAGCTCTACCTGATAACAAAGGTAACTTACAGAGACGGTTCTACAAGGATTGTGCGACGTATATTTTCACCCCAAGCGAAGAACGCACTCCCCTACGGCACTCCAAGGGTTGTAAGACTGCCTGCCGGAGAAATAGAAAAGGTAGAAGTGAAGATCTTTCGCAAACTTTCTTGGCAGGAAAGAAAGGAGCTGATTAAAGAGAAAGAACTTCTTCCAGCACCACAATAGCTTCATCTACGTGTTTTTTCTCAACTATAAGCGGTGGGAGAAACCTTAAGACACTTCCGGCGGTGCAGTTTATAACCAGCCCCCTCTCTAAAGATTTCTTTACCACCTCCGAGCAATCCCTGCCGATGTCAAGCCCGAGCATTAACCCCCTGCCCTTAACCTTTCCTGCCTTAAGAGCTTGAAGTTTTTCTTTAAAGTAAGAACCTACCTCTTCCACATGGGGGAGAAGCCTTTTTACCTTACGGATTACCACTTTTGAAACCTCGCACACCAAGGGGTTACCGCCGAAGGTTGACCCGTGGCTCCCCGGACCCATGGACAGGGCAACCTCTTCCCTTGCAATTACCGCACCTATAGGCAAGCCTCCGCCTAACCCTTTCGCTAAGGTTACTATGTCGGGATTAAGCTTGTAGTGTTGGTGGGCAAAGAACCTCCCCGTTCTACCCATGCCCGTTTGGACCTCATCTATTACAAGGAGGAGGTTTTTTCTGTCGCAAATATCCTGAAGCTCTTTTAAAAATTCTTCGGTGCACTCGTTTACACCTCCCTCACCCTGAATTACTTCAAGCATAATTGCCCCTGTCTTATCGTTAACCGCCTTTTCTACAGAGGCAATATCGTTTAGATCCGCCCAGTCAAACCCTTCAAGCATGGGCTGAAAGCCCTCGTGGAATTTGGGTTGAGCGGTTGCAGATAAGCTACCGTATGTCCTACCGTGAAAGCCGTTCTTAAAAACTACTATCCTGTATCTGTCTTCGCCCCTATCCCTCCAGTATTTTCTGACCAACTTTATAGCTGCTTCGTTTGCCTCGGCACCAGAGTTACAGAAAAAAACCCTACCTTTGGTCCAAAACTCTTCAAGAAGCTCCTTGGCTACCTCCTCCTGCCAGGGGTTCTCAAACAGATTGGACACATGAATAAGTCTTTTAGCTTGTAAGCAGATAGCCTCAGTCAAATCCGGATCCGCGTAGCCCAAAGTGTTTACCGCTATGCCGGCTAAGAAGTCCAGATACCTTTTGCCCTTATCATCGTAAAGGTATACTCCTTCTCCTCTAATGAACCTTACGGGTAGGCAGCGATAGTTTTCAAAAAGGTGCATAGAGTTTTTGGTGGCCCAGGGCGGAATCGAACCGCCGACACCCCGGTTTTCAGCCGGGTGCTCTACCAACTGAGCTACCGGGCCTTCCCGAAAATTAAATTATACTCCCTTGCTCCTTCCCAGACAAGCCCGCAAGAGGGAAGAGAGCTTGCAGGTGCTTAATTTGGCTCCTACACTATCCCCACGCCTATACCCATAAGAACCGCCTTCAGGGCATCTGGTCCAACTCTGTGGGCAAACTGGGCGAAGGTTTCCCCTTCCTGTCTGTTTTCAAGGTAGTATTTCACAAGAAGCTCGGTAGCTTCTTCCACCTTGTCCAAAGGAAGCCCTTGAACAACTTTGAAACCTTCAGAGGTAG
>WFYH01000144.1 GCA_015490215.1 Aquificaceae bacterium | reverse complement strand
GATAACCGTCTACGTGACGGACGTGGCACGCTTTAAGGATCTAAACGAAATCTACTCCTCCTTCCTTGAAGGGGTTGACCCTAAGCCTACGAGGGTAACCGTAGGCGTGAGCGAGCTTCCCCTCGGTGCCCAGATAGAAGTGGAGGTTATAGCGATAAAGGAAGCCTCTTAAATGTTCCCCTTGGATGTTACCCCTCCCCACGATGTATCCGCCGAAAGGGCTGTTTTGGGAACCATGTTGGCGGACCCTGACAGTGTGCCCACCGTTTTGGAGTATCTAACCGAGGATGACTTCTATCTGGAAGAGCACAGGCTCCTGTTTTCGGTAATCGTTAAGCTCTTTCAGGAATACGGTAGCAATTGGGACGACATAGTCCTTATGGATTACATAAAGAAAAAGGGACTGGAAGAAAAACTCCCCTACGACTGGATAGTTGGCATATACGAAGAGGCGGCACCACTTGCCACTTTGGAAACCGCCTGCAAGATAGTAAAGGAAAAAGCCGGTTTAAGGGCTATCCTTGAGCTTGCAACCAACCTGATAAAGGATGTGAAGGAGATTCAGGACTTCAACACGCTCCTTGAAATAGCCCAGTCCAAAATATTTGAGATATCTGAAAGAACCACCGTAACCCACTATTACCACATAAGGGATGTAGCCAAAGAGGTGGTGGAGATAATAGAGCGCTTCCGTAAAACGGAAAGGCTTGTAACGGGAATCCCCTCAGGCTTTACCGAGCTTGACATGATGACCACTGGATTCCACCCCGGCGACCTTATTATCTTGGCGGGCAGACCGGGGATGGGGAAGTCCTCCTTTATGCTTTCGGTAGCCTACCACATAGCAGCTCACGAGCAAAAGCCGGTAGCTATCTTTTCCCTTGAAATGTCAAAGGAGCAGCTCGTTATGAGGATGCTCTCCGCCATGGCGGAAGTCCCCCTCCAGAAGATAAGGTCGGGCTTTATAACCGACGAGGAAAAGGAGAGACTCCTTGCCTGCGCCTTGGAGCTTTCCAAGGTGGACATCTTTATAGACGAGACCCCCTCCCTTACCACTACTGAGCTTAGAGTAAAGGCAAGGAAGCTCAAAAAGGAAAAGGGGGTGGAGTTTGTGGCAGTTGACTACCTTCAGGCTCTCCGCTCGCCTATAAGAAAGTCTTCCCGTCAAGAAGAGGTAGCGGAGATTTCAAGAAACCTGAAAGCCCTTGCCAAAGAGCTTTCAATACCCGTTTTGGCTCTTGCTCAGCTTTCCCGTCAGGTAGAACACAGGAGCGACAAAAGACCCCAGCTTGCGGACCTCAGAGAGTCAGGGCAGATAGAGCAGGATGCGGACCTTATCCTCTTCCTCCACAGACCCGAGTATTACAAAAAGAACCCTTCCCCCGAAGAGAAAGGGATAGCGGAGGTGATAATAGCCAAACAGAGGCAGGGACCTCAGGGGATAATAAAGGTAGCCTTTGTGAAGGAATACACCAAATTTGCACCCCTTGATATCCACTCCCTCTCCCGTGAGCCTGTGGAGGAGGAAATCTTTGAGGAAGAGGAGGAAGAGTTCAACGAGGAGGACTACGACCTTGATTTTTAAAGACCCCGCCGATAAAATTAAATTTTTGATCCGGGGTAGCTCAACTGGCAGAGCGGGTGGCTGTTAACCACCTGGTTGGGGGTTCGAGTCCCTCCCCCGGAGCCAAAAAAATCCTCTTAAAAGTAAACAAAATAACCTGTATGGGTTAAACTTAATTTCTGCGGGGGAGCGCAGAGATGGAAACCGAAGTCCTAAGAAGCACCGTCCTCTATGAGGACGAAAAGCACCAGTTTATACTCCTGAGCCACTGTGAGGAAAGCGTCAGGGAAGGTCTCGTTCAAACGAACCAATATTTAATTGTCAATGAGGGTAGGGGAATACTCCTTGATCCCGGAAGTGTCTATTCCTTTCCCAACGTCTTGGCTTCCGTATCCCTGCACGTTGACCTTGACAAGATAGATGTAATCTTCCTTTCCCATCAGGATCCCGATGTGTCTTCTGCAGTGCCCGTATGGCTTGAAAACACTCCAGCAAAAGTCTATGTAAGTAAGCTGTGGCTCAGGTTTGTTCCACATTTTGGCTCCATGGATATGAAGAGGATCGTCCCGGTGGACGATAAGGGGACCTACATACAGCTTCCGAG
>WFYH01000143.1 GCA_015490215.1 Aquificaceae bacterium | reverse complement strand
GTAACCCTCTCAACCATTAATGTTATGATAAACGCTTCATAACATATTTCAAGCAGAAAACTCGGGTTATACTAATTAACTCTTTACAGCGGAGGAAGAGGATGTTAAAGGAATACAACCCATACCTTGAGGAGAAAAACGGCGAACTCTATCTTGAAGGTATTTCTCTGAAGAAGCTCGCCCAAGAGTTCGGAACGCCCCTTTACGTTTACAGTGCTTCTTACATAAGGGACAGGATAAAGGGATATCAAAAAGCCTTTCCGGGGGCTTTGGTCTGCTATGCGGTAAAGGCGAACTTCAATCCCCACATAATAAGCGTTGCCGCTCAGGAGGGAGCCGGGGCGGATATAGTCTCGGGGGGAGAGCTTGTGGCGGCTCTGAAGGGAGGAATAGAGCCTTCCAAGATAGTTTACGCGGGCGTGGGGAAAACCGTCCCCGAGCTTGAGATGGCTGTGGATAAAGAGATCCTGATGTTTAATGTGGAATCAAGAGAGGAGCTTTTTGTCCTAAACGATATAGCAGGTCGCCTCGGTAAAAAGGCAAGGATAGCTATAAGAGTAAATCCGGACGTGGATCCCAAAACGCACCCTTACATAGCAACGGGCATGAAAAAGAGCAAGTTCGGTGTGGACTTTGAAACCGCAAGGGAAGAATTCAAAATAGCCAAAGACCTTCCGAACCTTGAGGTTGTGGGTCTCCACTGCCATATAGGTTCCCAGATCCTTGACGTTTCCCCTTACAAGGAGGCAGTTGAAAAGGTAGTAGGTCTTTACAAGGACCTGCTGAAGGAAGGATACGAGATAAAGTATTTGGACATAGGGGGAGGTTTGGGGATAAAGTATAAACCCGAAGATAAAGAACCCACCCCAAAGGACTTGGCACGGGCTGTAGGACCTTTCCTTGAAGACACAGAGGCACAGGTAATCCTTGAACCCGGCAGGTCTATAGTGGGAAACGCGGGGGTGCTCCTTACACAGGTCCAGTTCGTTAAGGACAAGGGTATAAAGCACTTTCTCATAGTGGATGCGGGGATGAACGACCTGATCAGACCTTCCATATACGACGCCTACCACCACATAGTTCCCGTGGAGAGGAAGACCGATGAATACATCATTTCCGATGTAGTAGGTCCCATCTGCGAAACGGGAGACTTCTTGGCAAGGGACAGAAGGATAGAAAAGCTCCAAAGGGGCGACTACTTGGCGGTTTTATCTGCAGGAGCCTACGGATTTTCCATGGCTTCCCATTACAACGTGCGCCCCAAGCCTGCGGAGGTGCTGGTGGAAAAGGGAAGCTATAGGTTAATAAGGGAGCGGGAAAGCTACGAGGATATCATCTCCTAAAAAACATAGCTCACGTTCAGGTAAAAGCTCCTTCCCGGCTCGGGGATCTTGGTGCCCGTGGCGAAGGGATCCCGCAAGTAGGAGAGGTGTTCGTAGTAGAACTTGTCAAAGAGGTTCTCAACCCCCGCTATGAGCTTGAAGTTCTTATACTCACCGCCAGCTTTTAGGTTGACTATAGCCCACCCTGAGGTCTTTTCCTCTCCGAGGTCGCTGTCCACCTTGTTTTGGGTAGCTTGCGCCAAGGTTTCCACCTGAGCGAAGTAGGTGCCCGTGTCGTATCTGAGGGCGAGCCTTCCCTTCAGCGGGGGAACCTCCGCAACATCTTCGTCGTTTATGTTCAAGGCGGGGTTCGTATCCTTTTTACCCCTCACGTAGGAGAGACCTCCCTCAAGGAAGAGGGTCTGGGTAAGGGCTAAGGTGGCGGAAGCCTCCCCGCCGAAGAAGGTGGCGTCAACGTTGGCATAAGACTTCGCCTTTGTAGCGCTACCCCAGAGAGTTACTGAGTTTTCAAGGTCCTTTTCATGAACCGTTATGTAGTCTTTGACGAAGCTGTAAAAGAGGGTCACCTGAGCGTTGAGAAGTCCCCCCTTCCAAGATAGACCGAGATCAAACTCCGTATTCTTAGAGGGCTTTAGATTGGGATTGCCCACCCAGTCGGGTTTGGTCATGGGTCTGTCCAAGGCGAAATACCTTTCCTGAGCGTCGGGGACCCTGACCGAGTAGCCCACCCCCGCAAACATCTCTAACCCTTTGAAAGGGCTGTAAAAGAGCTGAAGGTTGCCCGAAGGGTAGGTATCCCTCTCGGAGGTATCCCTTGTAGAATGGTAAGCCCAGTAAAGATCTGTGTTCGCCTTGCCCTCATCTGCAGAGGTTTCGGTTGTGTCTACCCTTAGACCGCCTACGAACTTCAGGCTTTTTGAGAGTTTCTTTTTGACTTCACCGAAGATGCCCACATTGGTAAGGTCAACGTCGGGGATGGTGTTTTGAGTTCTCGTTCCCAAGGTGGTGGTTGCATCCCAGTTCCAGCGGAAGGCGTCCAGCCCGATTATGAAGGGTTTTAGTCTGTAGAGGGCTTTTACCCCGTAGGTTTTGGACTCCGCCAAGGTCCTCATGAACATAGTTGAGACCCTTTTGGTATTGTCCATGTCGTGGTCCACGAAGGTGTAGTAGAGGGAAACCTCAAACCCCTTGGAGGAGAGGTTTACCAAGAGCCTGTCAGCATCGTCCTTAGGGGAGTCCATCTTCAGGTAGGGATACAGAACATCCCTTGCCCTTTGACCTGTATAAGAGAGCTTAACCTTGAGATCCCTTGAGACTTTAAAGCCTAACTTTCCCCAAAAGGTGTTTATCCTGTAGGCGGTGGAGTCCTTCCATTCGTCTTTGTAGGCGTCGGGTCCCGTGGGGTATTCGGTAAATCTCTTCCCTTCGCCTGTCTTGTAAGGTTTGGAGTATCTGTAGGAGTAACCTCCCAAGATAGAGAAGGAGGGGGTTCCATAAGAGAGTCTCAGGGAGGGGTTAAAGTAAGAAAAGGATCCCACACCGACGTTTATCTTTCCGTGAAAGCCCATTTTGGGTTCCTCGGTTTTGATGTTGACAGTCCCGCCGAGGCTTCCGTAGTTCCTCACGTCAAAGGCACCCTTAACAACTTCTATGCTCTTTACCTCCGCAAAGTCTATGTGGAATATAGGCGGGTCCATACGGTTGGGGCAGGCTCCGTAAATGCGCACATCATCAAAGAGGATGGTTACATTCTTCGGGGAAAAGCCCCTTATCACAACGTCGTTGGCTATTCCGCCCTTTCTGAGCTTCCATACCCCTTCCATCTGGGATAGGGCTTCGCCGGGATCTTCCGAAAAGCTCTCCCTCACCTGATTTTCCGTGTAAATTTCCCTCTTTGCCTTTACCTCTACCTCTTCAAGAAGAATTTCTTGAGAGGCGGACAGCGAGAGGGGAGCGAGAACCAAAAGGAGCTTTTTCATGGTTTTTCACCTCCTAAGTTTTTAAAGCCCTCCCGAAGCGGGAGGGGAGGTGACAGACAGAAGGGAGGCTTAGGCTTCATGTTAAAACTCCGTTAAATTTAACTTAAAAATAACACAGAATAACAGCAGATGCAAGTCCTTTTTTCGGGGTGGGGAGGTTGTTAAATTATTTTCCATGGAGGTTCTTGAGCTTTGGAGGAAGAACCTTTCAAAAACCAAGAGCGAAAGGACCACCGAAGCCTATCTGAGGCATGTTGTTAATTTTTTAAACACCCTTTCTCTGAACGAGGAAGACCTCCTTAAGATAACCGGGGCAAACATCTTCAAATACGTTGACGAGACGGATCTCAGCACTTCTTCGCTCCTTGCCCACTTGTCCGCAATCAAACACTTCTTTAAGTTTCTCGCCCGCAGGGAGTATATAGGTAAAGAGCAGTTTTCGGATATAGAGAGTGCCATAGAGGAGATCAGGGAAGAGCTTAACGCCAAGAGGGGACACACCTACCCCAAAGCCCTCACCAAAGAAGAGGTAAAGAGGATCTTTGAGGCGGTAAGGGGGAAGAAATACGAGAAAATATATTCTCTGTTCCTCTACAGCGGTATAAGGCTGGGGGAGTTTGAAAAACTCTCTCGGAAGAACTTCTACCTTGACAAGAGCGGTGTCCTGTGGATAAGACTTGAACCTGAGATGACCAAGAGGAACAAGGGTAGACTTGCTCCCGTTCTCGGCTCGGACAGGGAAGAGACCTTCAGGGTAACCGAGAAGCTCCTCAGGTGGATAGAAAACTACGAAGAGAACTTTTCCGTGAAGAGGGGAGTCCTTCAGGTTTACACCGACAGGCTTTCCAAAAGGTTAGGAATACGCTTCAGCGTCCACAGCTTCAGACACACTTACATAACCAACCTTGTAAACAGCGGGTTTCCCGTAGAAGTGGTTAAGGAGTTTGCGGGGCACTCAAACATAAAGACCACCATAGAAACCTACTATAAGTTTTCCCAAAAGAGGGCGCAGGAACTTGTGGAAGCCTTCTTAAGATAATGATTAAGTTCTTTGTCTTTACCATATTCCCCGAAATAGTAACCTGCTACACCCGTTACGGGATTGTGCGCCAAGCGATCAAGAAGGATAAGGCAAGGGTTCATGCGGTTGACCTCAGGGAGTTTGCACCGAAAGGACAGGTGGACGATGAAGCCTACGGCGGTCTTCCGGGGATGGTCTTAAAGCCCGAACCCATATACGGAGCTTACAGGTATGTGGAGGAAAATTTCGGGAAGCCTTTCACCCTCATAACCGAGCCTTGGGGGAAAAAGATAGATCAGGAGCTGATAAGGTCCTTAGCTCAAAAAGAAAGGATAGCCATCATCTGCGGAAGATACGAGGGGGTAGACGAAAGGGTGAAGGATTTAGTTGACCTTGAGGTATCCCTCGGGGACTTTATACTGAGTGGAGGGGAGCTTGTGGCCCTGTGCCTTATAGATGCGGTAGTAAGAACCCTTCCCGGTGTTTTGAGTGAACCTAAGAGCTTGGAAGAGGACTCCTTCGGCGGTAGGTGGCTGGGCGCTCCGGTTTATACACGTCCGAGGATCTTTGAGGGGAAAGAGGTTCCCGAAGTTCTCCTTTCGGGAAACCACAGGATCATAGAGCTTTGGAAATTATGGCACAGGATAGAAAACACCCTAAAAAAGAGACCCGACCTTGTGCCGAAGGATCTAACCGACACCGAAAGGGAAATCCTAGAGGCTCTAAGAAAGGGTCTATCCTTTGAGGAGTGGGTCAGGAGCAGGCTCGGAAAGTAGCTCACGGTATATGTAAAAGAACATAAGAACCCTCTTTGTATACTTCCTCGTCTCCCTGTAGGGGATAGTTTCTATGAAGAGTATGGGGTCCTTAAAGTCAAGCCACCTTCTGACAGCACCCGGTCCCGCATTGTAGGAGGCTATGGCTCTTACGAGGTCTCCGTTCCAGAAGTTTATAAGGTGGCTCAGATACGCCACCCCGAGGGTAAGGTTCTCTTTGGGGTCAAAGATGTTGTTTATTTTTATCCTTAGTCTCTCCGCCTGCCACTTGGCGGTAGTGTCTATAAGTTGCATAAGCCCCTTGGCATCGGAGCGGGACAGGGCGAGAGAGTCAAAGAGGCTCTCCTGCCTCATTACCGCATAGATCAGAGATCTCGGAACGGCAAATTTCTTTGAAAGCCTGTAGACTATATCTCCGAAAGGGGTTGGAAAGGCTACGTTTTTGTAAACCTCCGAGTCCGTTCCGAAGAGCCTGACAGCT
>WFYH01000142.1 GCA_015490215.1 Aquificaceae bacterium | reverse complement strand
TGGGATTTCATTCAGGACTTTCAGGACGCCCTTGATACGGGAGACCTTGACGGTGACGGCGACGATGCGGACGACCAGCTCAGGGCGGTAAACGATGTCATAAAGCAGTATAGGGGTAAGGTTCTGCACTTTTCCATAGACTCTTTCCCCTCAATATCAAGGAACTTCGGTAAGTTTTCGCTCTCCTTGGGTGGTCTTGCGGTGGCAAAGGCGGATGCCATTCCTCACCAAGGTTTCGGAAGTGCGGGGCTTGTTACCATAGACGCATCCTTTACTTACGGTGGAGTCGGCGGTTTGTCCCTGAACTTTGACAGGTTTATCATCGGTGCTGGTGTAAAGGCTCTGACGAGAGAAACCGTATACAAGGACTTCACCGCAAGGGAGCTTGTGGAAAATCAAGACAACCTTGATAACTACATCAACGATGAGGTCAAAAAGACGGGTTCCGCAGTAGGCGTTGACGTTGGTGCCATATACGATGTTTACAGATCAGGCGGATACACCCTCTCGGTGGGAGCTTCGTACTTGAACATAGGGGATCTTGACTTCGGGGACGCCGGAGAGGTTCCCGGAACGCTCAACGCCGGCGTTGCCCTCAAGAAGGAAAGGGAAGGGGTCTTTTTCAACAGGATCACTCTCGCCTTTGATGTGGCGGATATAACCCAAAACTACGAGCAGGATGATGACTGGGGTAAAAGGCTGAGAGCCGGTCTTGAACTTAACCTGCTGAGCGGCAGGTGGGGGGATATTATCCTCAGGGCAGGATCCTATCAGGGTTATTGGACCGCCGGTGCGGAGCTTAGGTTCCTTATCCTCAGGGTGGTGGCAACCACCTATGCGGAGGAAGTGGGAGCCTACTCCGGTCAGGACGACAACAGGAGGTATATGCTTTCTGCCTACATAACTTGGTGATCCACCCCCTTGTCTAAAGACCTTCGTTATAGGATAATCTTCCTTAACGGGGCGTAGCTCAACTGGATAGAGCGCGGGACTACGGATCCCGAGGTTGTGGGTTCGACTCCCACCGCCCCGGCCAAAAGAAAATGAAAAAGGGAACTACCCTTATAGCGGAAAATAAAGAAGCCCGCCACAAGTTTGAATTAATAGAGAAATACGAGGCAGGCATAGTCCTGGAAGGGTCGGAAGTAAAGTCCCTGAGGAACAAAGGGAACGTCTCTTTCAAGGACAGCTTTGTAAGAATTGAAGGGGGCGAAGCGTGGCTTTACAACCTCTACATAGCTCCCTACAAACACGCCACCATAAACCCCCCCGACCCTCTCAGAACGAGAAAACTTCTCCTTCACAAGAGGGAGATAATGAGGCTTTACGGGAAAGCCCAAGAGAAAGGCTACACCATAATCCCTACAAAGCTTTACTGGAAGAATAGCAAGGTTAAAGTAGAGATAGCCTTAGCCAAGGGGAAAAAGCTCCATGACAGGAGAAGGGAGCTGAAAGAGAAAGCCCTCAAGAGGGAACTTGAAAGGGAGTTCAAAGGAAAGATTAAAATCTAATCTTATGGATCTCCTCAGGCTGGTTAGGTCTTCCGGTTGAGCTTCCAAGCTGGGTCCGGGGGACCTGCAGGCTATCCTAAAGGGACTTGATCTTTACAGGGATGAAGGCACCCTTGTCCCCATAGGGGACGATGCGGGTGTCTACGAATACAACGGGGTAGTCTGGGTTCAGACAGTTGACTTTATCACGCCCGTTTTGAACGATCCTTACCTTTGGGGTGCCATAAGCACGGCAAATTCCCTGAGCGATGTATATGCGATGGGTTGCACCCCTAAAACCGCCCTTGCGGTTGTGGGCTTTAACAACTGCGAGCTTGACGTGGGCGTATTCAGGGAGGTTATGAGGGGGGCGGCGGACAAGCTAAGGGAAGCCAAAGTGGTTCTCCTCGGCGGTCACACGGTTGACGATAAGGAACCCAAGTTCGGACTTGCGGTCTTCGGAGTTTGTGAAGATGGAAACTATGTAACCCACAAAGGTGCCTGCAGGGGCCAGAAGATAGTTATCACCAAGCCCGTGGGAACGGGGGTGCTTATAAAGGCTCTAAAGGAAGGTAAGCTGAAACAGGAAGACCTAAAGGAAGCCGTTGACTACATGCTCACCCTTAACGATAGGGCTTCCAAACTTATGAAGAGGCTAAAGGCTACCGCCTGCACCGACGTTACGGGTTTCGGTCTTTTAGGACACCTTTACAATATATGCAGGGCTTCCGAGGTGGGGGCAAAGGTCTACTTTTCAAAGGTTCCCTTTTACGATAAGGCGCTGAGGTTGATAGAGGAAGGGGTATACCCCAAAGGTGCCCTTGAGAACTTCTCCTTCGTTAAAGGGATCTTAAAAAGTGACTTAGACAACAGGAAGCTTTTACTCCTCTCCGATCCCGTTACCTCGGGCGGATTGCTCTTTACCACCTATGCGAGCGAAGAGGAAATCCGACAGGAGACGGAAAGGTTAAGGATTAAAGCGTGGGTGGTAGGTGAGATCACCGAAGAAAAGGTTATAGAGGTCCTGCCTTGAACATCTTTGACAGGTTGGCGCAGAGATACGACCTGTGGTATGAAAAGCCCTTCGGCAGAAGTGCCTTTTCCCTTGAAAGGGAGTGTCTGAAAAGACTACTCCCAGAGGAACCCTTTAAAGGGCTTGAGGTAGGTGTCGGAACTGGGAGGTTTGCCCGTGCTTTGGGGTTTGAATTCGGGGTAGACCCCTCTCATGGAATGCTCAGGATGGCAAAAGGGAGGGGTATACTCTGCGTTCAAGGTGTGGGGGAGAGCCTTCCCTTTAAAGACGAATCCTTTGATGCCCTTTTGATGGTGGTTACCATCTGCTTTGTAAAGGATCCCGAAGCGGTGATAAGGGAAAGCATCAGGGTCTTAAAAAGTAGAGGTGCTCTGGTATTAGGTTTCATACCCAAGGAAAGCCCGTGGGCAGATTTTTACAAAAAGAAAGCCGAGGCGGGACACCCCATCTACAAGTATGCCCGTTTTTACCCCTTCGGGGATGTGGTGGGAATGTTAGAAGAGGTGGGCTTTAAGGTGGATAGGGTTCTTACAACCCTTATGGAAAATCCCCAAGAGGAAGTTCCTATTTCAAACAGGGAGGTAAAGGAAGGCTTTGATCCCGAAGGAGGGTTCGTTTGCCTGAGGGGTATCAAGATATAGAATCGAGGATTTTTTTGAGAACCTCAAGATTTATAGGTTTGACTATGTAAAGGGTCCCTCCCGCCATGAAGGCTTTTTTTCTATCCTCCTCCGAGTCAAGGGTGGTTATGAATACAACGGGTGTGAACTTATATTCATCAAGTTTTCTAAGCTTCCTTACGAACTCATAGCCGTCCATAACGGGCATGTTTATATCCGACAGGATCAGGTCGTATTTCTTCTTCATAGCCATCTCAAGGGCTTCAAGACCGTTTTCGGCGGTATCCACCTCGTAGCCGAAGTTCTTCAGCAGAGAGGAGTGGTATATGCGTATGGTGAGGGAGTCGTCCACCACCAAAGCCTTCTTCTTCTTTTCACCACTCATCTTCTTCCTCCTCGGAGATCCTTCTGTAAACTATAGTCCCTTCCACCTTCACGGGTTCAAATAGACCCGAGGCACGGGAGATGCTCTCCGCATGCCCCAAGAATAGGTATCCGCCCTCCACCATAACGTCGTATAGGTTGTTTATAGCCTGAATTCTTGCCTTATCGTCAAAGTAGATAAGAAGGTTTTTGCAAAAGACGTAGTGAAACTTTCCGAGGGATCTCAGGAAAAACCTATCAAGGATGTTGCCCTCGTAAAAGCGAACCCTCCTCTTTACTATGTCCTTTATCTTCCACTTTTCGGGTCCTATCTGGTCAAAGTATTTTTTCAGATACTCCCTCGGTAGCTTTGACACGCTCCGCTTTCCGTAAATCCCCTTTTTGGCATGTTCAAGGGCATGGGGGTCTATGTCCACACCTGTTATTTCAAACTTTTGTGGGTTTTCCAGAACCTCCATAAGGACTATGGCTATACTGTAGGGTTCCTCTCCCGTGGAGCAGGGAATGCTGAGAACCTTTACGGGGAATCCGAAGTTCTCTTGCTGAACGAGCTTTGCAAGCGCTTTCAGGTGGTAGTATTCCCTGTAAAAATAGGTTTCGTTGACGGTTATCTTTGAGATGAACTCCTTCAGGACCGCTTTGTTGGTTTTAAGCAGAAAGATGTAGTCCTTGAGGGAGCTTATTCCCAACTCCTCCATGTGCTCCCTCACCCTGTTTTCCACAAAGTATTTCTTTTTGTCTTCAAAGACTATGCCCGTGTTCTTGTATATGATGTCCCTGAGCGTGTCAAAGTAAAGTTGTGTAAGCATCTACTCCTCTATACCAAAGATCTTCATATCTTCCTGTATGTCCCTTTCAAGACCAGCCTTCTTAGCGTTTTCCAAAGCTTCCTTTACGGAGTCTTTATCTCCGAGGAAAAGGAGCATCTTGTATATCCAGTGCTTTTCTGTCGGTTCGGAAAACCTGCCGAGCAGTTCTCTTAGGGGCTTTATAAGCCTTTCGTCCCTTATGTTACCGTATATGACCGTTGAAGCCAAGGTGGTGAGACCATACATATCTTCTATTGTAGGGATAACCCTGAGCAGATGGTCAACTACCTTCTCTTTAAAGGAGGAAAAGTTCCTTAGATACTCAAGGGCAGACATCTTCACGTTAGGGTTTTCATCTTCAAGGAGTTCCGCTAAAAGGTCCAAGGCTTCCTCGGTTCCTATGTTGGCGAGGATATCAAGTCCGAACTTCCTCATGTTGTAGTCTTCATGATTCAGGAGCTTTTCTTTAATGGCGGAGAGGCATACGTTGCCGTGGGAGGCGAGGATGTCTATTGCGGTTTGCCTGAGCTTGGGTTCGGGATACTCAAAGAACCTTATAACCTCCCTACAGAGGGCATCCTTTGCCTTTTCAAAGGACATGAGGGTTGCTTTGGCAGCCTCAAGAACCGCCTTGCTTCTTGACCTTATGGTGGCTTCAACTATTGCCTTGATAACCTCTTCGTCCTGAAAGTCCCTGAGAGCCTCTATAGCCTCCCTTACCTCCCTTTTGTCTTCGGACTTCAGCTTTTCAAGGAGCTCCTCTCTCATTTGCCTCCTCCTTTGTCTCTACCACCCCATCAACTGCAAGGTCAATCCTTCCCACAAAGAGACACCTGTTGTGAACCTAGTATATAGGCTAAAGTATATAACATGAGATCCACTACCATACTTGCGGTGAGGAGGAACGGCGAAACGGTCGTAGGTGGAGACGGACAGGTAACTATGGGAAGTTCGGTTGTAAAGCACTCTGCCAAGAAGATAAGGAGACTATACGAGGGGAAGGTTTTGGTGGGCTTTGCTGGATCCGCCGCGGACGGCATGGCTCTTGTGGACAGGCTTGAGAGGAAGCTTGAGGAGTTTAGAGGTAACCTCCTTAGAGCCTGCGTTGAGCTTGCCAAGGACTGGAGGATGGACAAATACCTAAGGAGGCTTGAGGCTTTGCTTCTTGCGGTGGACAAAGAGAGAATGCTCCTTATATCGGGAAGCGGGGACATAATAGAACCCGATGAACCCGTCTTGGGCATAGGTTCCGGCGGTGACTTTGCCCGCTCCGCAGCCCTCGCCCTCTACAGGAACACTGACATGTCCGCAGAGGAGATAGTAAGGGAAGCCCTCAAGATAGCATCCGAGATCTGTATATACACCAACTCAAACTTTGTGATAGAAAAGCTCTGAAAAGATGCTCGTTAGACTCAACCGCTTCCTCTCCATGTGCGGGGTCACCTCCCGCAGGAAGGCAGACAGGCTCATCCAAGAGGGCAGAGTAAAGGTAAACGGCAAGGTGGTAAGGGAATTGGGAACCAAAGTAGACCCCCAAAAGGACGTGGTAGAGGTGGACGGAAAGAGGGTAAAGGTGCCCAAAAGACGCTACATAATGCTCAACAAACCTTGCTGTTATCTTACCCAGTTGGGCAGATCTCAAGACGGCAGGAAAACCATAGAGGAACTTATAAAGGACATCCCCGAAAGGGTCTTCCCAGTAGGCAGGCTTGACTACAATACGGAGGGGCTTTTGATCCTGACCAACGACGGGGAGCTTGCCAACAGGATACTCCATCCCCGTTATAAACTTCCCAAGGTTTACTTAGCCCTTGTGAAAGGGAAGGTAACCCCAAAAACCCTTAAGGATATGGAAAGGGGAACTGAGCTTGAGGACGGCTTTGCAAAACCCGACGGCGTGAGGATAGTAAGGTATGAAGGGGATAACACCCTCCTTGAGATAGTCTTTCATGAGGGGCGAAAGCATATCGTAAAGAGGTTTTTGGGAAGCTTCGGGCACAAGGTCTTAAAGCTTAAGAGAACCGCAATAGGACCCATAAAACTGGGAAAGCTCCCCGTAGGTAAGTGGAGGGACCTGACCCCCTCGGAGCTAAAGAGCCTTTTCAGGGCGGTTGACCTAAAATATAAATCCTGAGCATGTGGGAGTTTGTCAAATACTTCCTTCTTGCGGTAGCGGTTGTAATCCTCTTTATGTTCTTAGTTCAGCTCTTTGCCCGCTGGAAGGCGAAAAAGCTTGAAGGAAAGGACCTAAAGGAGTTCGGGAGGAACGTTATCCTTTACTTTTACTCCCCCTCCTGCGGTGCCTGCAGGAGGATGGAACCCGAGGTAGAAACACTTTCTAAGAAAACGAAGGTAAAAAGGATAGATGTTTCCAACGTTGAAGGTCTCAACTTAGCCCGAAGGCTGGGCATCTTGGGAACGCCTACAACGGTTGTGGTAAGGAACGGCAAGGTTGCCAAGGTATTTATGGGAGTTCAAAAGGCGGAAAAAATACTTCAGGAGGTAAAGGGATGAAGTTCTTCTTGGACACAGCGGACATAGAGCAGATAAGGACCGCAAATAGCTGGGGCATTTTGGACGGGGTTACCACCAACCCCACCCTTATATCCAAGACGGGAAGACCCTTCAAAGAGGTGGTAAAGGAGATATTGGAGGAAGTGGACGGTCCCGTAAGCCTTGAGGTAGTATCCATGGACGCGGAGGGGATGATAAGGGAAGGAAGAACCTTGGCGGAACTGGGGGAGAACGTTGTTGTAAAGATACCCATGACGCCCGAGGGCATGAAGGCGGTTCAAGTCCTTGAGTCAGAGGGGATACCCACCAACGTTACCCTCGTCTTTTCCCCCATGCAGGCGCTTATAGCGGCAAAGGCGGGAGCTTCCTATGTATCGCCCTTCGTAGGAAGGCTTGACGACATATCCGGCGAAGGGATGAAGCTCATAAGGGAGATAAAGGAGATCTTCTACAACTACGAGGCGGACACAGAGATCATAGTAGCAAGCGTAAGACATCCCATGCACGTTTTGGAAGCCGCCCTTATAGGTGCGGACATATGCACCATGCCCTTTGCGGTTATGGAAAAGCTCTTTAAACACCCCCTCACCGATAAGGGTATAGAGCTGTTCCTCAAGGACTGGGAGAAGGTTCCCGATAAACCCTTCTGATAAGGCGGGCAAGCCTGCGGAAGGCTTTGCCCCTGTGGGATATTCTGTTCTTTTCCTCAGCGCTCAGCTGAGCCATGGTAACTTCATAGCCATCCGGTCTGAATACGGGATCATACCCAAAGCCCCCTTCACCTTCGGGTTTTAAGGTTATCTCTCCTTTGCACTCCCCGAAGGCGAACAGTCCCTCACCGCCGTCGTAGAAGAGGGCACAGGCTACGAACTTCGCTCTTCTATTTTCCTTCCCCTCCAAGAGCCTGAGAACCTTCCTTATGTTCGCCTCGTCGGGAGTATACCCCTCCTCAATTCCGCCGAAGTCAATACTGTAGAACCTGCTTGAATATATGCCCGGATAGCCCCCGAGGGCTTCCACCACAAGCCCCGAGTCGTCCGCCACGGTGGGGAGACGAAACCTCTCCCAATAGGCTTTGGCTTTCAGATAGGCGTTCTCAAGGAAGGTTGTTCCCTTTTCTTCAACTTCCACCTTTTCCTCGGGGAGTTTCACCCTTATCCCGTAGGGGGCTAAGATAGCGTTTATTTCTTTGACCTTGCCCGGATTTGAGGTAGCCAAAAGAACCTCTACTTCTTCCATAGGCTCTTTATCTTCGCCCAAAAGCCTACCTCCTGATAGGGTGCGGGTTTTTCCTCAAGGGTGAACCTGTCTATGAAGTTGTCAAGGAGTATAAAGCGGTCGCATACCTTCCTCAGGTTGTAGGAGCTTGTCTTTTTAAAGGTGGCGTTTTCAACCCTCTTCCCTATTCTTTGGACCTCTTCCACCGTGTATATAAAGTCGCTGTCTCCGCTCACGAGTATGGCGGTATCGTAGGCGTTCTGATAAGCCAGAGAGAGCATATCTGTGGCGAGCATTATGTCCACCTCTTTTTCCAAAAACTCTCCTGAGGGGAGCCTCCTGAGTTTGGCGAGCTTGACCTTTATACCCGAAAAGGAAAGCTCATCCAAAAACCTCTTTTGCCTCTGGAGGCTGTCCCACTCAGGGGTTCCCTTTTTTACGTCCCTCTCCTGCGGAACCGCCGTGTAGAAGTAGGCTCTCACAAGGCGCCTGCTTTCCCTAAGGAATTCAACGAGCTTAAAGTAGTCCACCTTTATGTTCAGGTGCCTTATCCCGTGGAACAGGTTGGAGCCGTCTATGAATATCATCACCCTCTCTTCGTTCATAGCCTGAATCTCAGGAAGGCGGCAAGCCCGTCAACCTTTTTCTGGACCTCTGGGTCTATGATCACCTCCACCGTTGCCTTCTGCTCAAGGGCTTCCTCTATGACCTCGTCCACTATGTCCTCCACCTCAAGGGGTTCTTCCCCTTCAAGGGGACATTCGGGCTTTAAAAACACGAGGTGGGTTTCCGGGCACAGGTAACCTTTCTTTTCAAAATCTTCGGGAACGAGCAGAGTTCTAACGTTTCCTATGGCAAGCATCTCAAGAACCTTGGAGGTTCCGTTAACCGCAAGCCCTTTGCCTTCAAGCTCTTTAAGCTCTTGAACAAGCTTTTTCTCCTCTTCCCTGTCTTTCTCCCAAAGGAGGTTTAAAACCTTTTCCCTCACCTCATGAGGCTTTGCCTCGGAAGGATTTATCTCTATGTATCCCACAAGCCTTTGCTTCAGATAACTGTGGAGGTGGTGTTCTATCTCCCTCAAACCTTCTTCTATAAAGCCTCCTATAACGAGTCTGTCAAACTTGCTCTTCTTCCATTCTTCAAAGGCGGCATCGGCGGCGAGCTTAAGTATCCTGTGCCACTCTTCCTTTATCCTCATGTGAAAGCGCCACTCCCCGTAAGCGTGTTGAACCATGTTGGGTGCGGCAGCCCTTGCGGGCATCTTGAGCTGGAAGCTCCCTTCCGCACCCTTTAAGGCGCTGCCTCCACTGTGAAATCGGTGTGCCCTCGTGGCAAGGGGCTCCAGAAAGTCTACGTTTTCCGAGGTTTCTTCTATTCCCACAATGAAGTACCTTATGTGCTTCCTGTCCACAAGAAGAACACCAACGGTTCCGAACTCCTCGTCTATGGCTGCGATTTCCCTTATCAAGGGATCGGGACCAACCATGAGCCTGTTTCTGTATACATAGGGGAGCTTTACCACCTCAAATACCTTTTCCTTTGAGCAGGAAAAGACCGCTATACCCCTGCAGCCTTCCAAGTTCTTGGGATCCGACAAGAAGTCCCCTATGACTTCGTAGTCCTTTTCAAGGGAATCTAAAATCTCTTTGGGCAGATCCCTCTTCTCTAACTCCCTCTTTTTCTCCTTCACCATATCCTTGTAGATCTGCAGATACTTGGCGTTCTGCCTCTCTTGGGGTCTTAGGTGAAGGTAGAGGGAGGTAACAAATGCCCCCTCTGGTCTGAAGGAAGCAAGCCTCTCCAAAGTCTCTTTGAGTCCAGCCATTCAGCTTTTACCTCCTTAAGGGTGGCTTTTTGCGTTGTCTGATCTCTCGGGAATATTATAAGTCAAGAGCTTCGCTCACCCCGTAAAATAAAAGGTATGCTCATAGCGGGTCTGCTGATTTTGATCCTGAGCGTTTCTTTGTATGCCCAAGAGCAGATCCCCCTTAAATACTGCATACAGGTAGCTACCAGAGAAACCCTTGAGGATGCGGCAAAGCTCTTTAAAAGAATTGAGGGTATGCCCCAAGCACGCATAGAAAAGAGAGGGCGCTATTTCGTTCTTAGGGTGGGGGCAAGCGAGGAAATAGATCCTCTTAAGGATATTCTGAAAAAGATAAGGGTTTACTTCCCCGACGCTTACATAAAAAAGTGCGCCATAGACCCGAGGGTGGTGGTAAGCCTTCCCAAGCCTGAGGAGGAAAAGGAGCAAAAACCCCAACAACCTCCCAAGCCCCAAGCCGAAAAGAAAACCCAGCCCGCCGTAGACCCTAAAGCTTTGGAGGCTTTAAAGATAGCTCTTCAGAGCCTGCGCCAAGAGTATAAACTCCAGCAGGAGAAGTTGGAAGTCCTTGAGAAGAAGTTAGAGGAGATCCTCAAGGATATAGGGGAGCTGAAGGTTCAGGTGGCGGAGGTGAATTTACTACCTCAAGGGGACAATAAAGAGAGTTCCTCCCTTGGGGAGAAGCTCCTCCTTGTAGGCGGGGGTGCTATTTTGGCTCTTTTCCTCCTTACGTGGACCTTTATGTTCATCCTCTACAGACGCATAGGGACTATGAACCTAAAGAACACAAGCTTTATAAACGAGCTTTTCAAGTTCATAAAGGTTATGAACCTTTTAAGTAAGGGGCTTGTGGTTAAGATGGAAAAGGGAAAGATCCTCGTATACGATGAGACCGCAAAGCGCTGGAAAGAGGTTGAATGATGGAAGTTCTCTTCATGGGTTCAGATCAGAGGGCAGTAAGGTGTGCAAGGGTCTCCTTCGGAAAGGATGACAAGGTAGATCCCCAGAGGGATAAAAAGCTCATAAGGTATCTTATAAAGCACAAGCACGCTTCCCCTTTTGAACATAACATCGTAGCCGTAAAGGGTTCAAAGGATCTGTGGCTTTCGCTCCTTGAGAAGGCTCAAAACCCCACCGTTCAGATCTACTACTCGGGCGGTTACCTGTGGATGAACCTGCGGACCGCCATAAACATAATGGAACTCCTGCCCGAGGAGGTAAGCTCCTGCATTGAAGAGAGGTTCCCCACCTGCTGGGCAGTGGCTAAAAGGGGTGGAGATCTGGAAGATAAGGAGTTAGAAGACCTCAGATATACCACCGACAGGATCTTCCTTCAGGAAAAGATAGAGACCTCTGCCGGTTGGGTGGGTCTTGTGGACAGGCTTGAGCTGGGAACCGAGATGGACTACTACACCTTTATTGTGGAGTGCCCCCTCTTTGTGGCACGCCAATGGCACAGGCACAGGTTCGGCTCCTACAACGAGATATCAAGGAGATACACCTCCTACGATGTAAAGTTTTACATACCTACTATTCTCAGGAAGCAGGCAAAGTCTAACAAGCAGGCTTCCGTTGATGAACCCATTGAAGAACCAGACCACGGGAGGTTCCTCAGGGAAATCAAAGACCTCACCGGAAGGTGCTATGCCCTCTACGAAGAGATGACCCAAAAGGGGGTGGCGAAGGAGATAGCACGGGGGATCCTGCCCCAGTTTATGAAAACCCGTTACTACTGGACAGTCCCCCGTATATCCCTTGACAACTTTATAACCCTAAGAACCCACGAGGGCGCTCAAAAAGAGATAAGGGAGCTTGCGGAGGCCATAAGGGAGCTGGCGGGCTACAGGGGAACGGACCGCAGAAACCGCTTATGAACCCCATCTGTATTCAAGCCATATCCAGTATTTGGTCACGTCGTTTGCTCCTACACCCGCCCTTGCCGCCTCATCGTCAGCGTTGTAGTCGGCATACTTGGCGGCTACGGAGAGGTTCTTGAAGACCTTCTTCTTGTAGACTATGTCCAGCTCCTTACCGAAGTTGTTGCCTCCGCCGGGGAAGTCCTTATCGGACTTGAAGATGTGGTATCTAACCCACAGGTTGCCGAGCTTCTTGCTCTTCAGACCAGCTCCCAGAACGGGGTTCACGAGTCCGTAGGTGTTAGAGTTGGCGGTGTAACCTACGAATACATCAGCCCAACCGTTGTGGGCGTGGAGCGTTGCAAGGGGCGTTGTGAAACCTTGGGTTTCGTCGCTGTCCGCACCTCCGAGGAACTCGTAGCCCAGCTCAAGGAACACGTCCCCCAAAGAGGTAGCGTAGGTGGGTTTAATGTTGATGTTGTAGTAGTAGGTATCTATGTTGCGGTTGCCTACCTCGTGGGAGGTGAGGGAAGGATCCCTCTGATAGGCAAATTCCAGCCAGTAACCCAGCTTGAATCCACCTCCCACCTCGGGTTTACCCGATATCCTGAGACCATAAGTGTCCGAAAGACCGTTCAAGAGATAAGCGTATGCTACCACCTGACCCAGAGGGATACCTTTATAGTTGGCATGTAAGAGAACCGAGTCGTTACCCACCGTATCGTCCCCTATGTTGGTGTTGTAAGCTACGAAGGGAGAGTCGGGATTGGTATTTTGAGGGAGTTTTTTTCCGGTTATACCGGTCTTTGCTCCTACGTAGCTTGCCATTACGTTTAACCCCTTTATGGGGCTTATATCCAACCTCACCGCATCAAAGGTCTGAGCCATCTGACGCCATCCCACGGGACCGATAAACCTCTGGTTGTCAAGTAGGATTATCTGCCTACCGACCTTGAGCTTAAAGAGTCTCGCATTGTAAGAGAGGTAAACCTGATTTATCCTCGTCAGGACCGGGTCGGGGACAGGGTCGTAGTTGGTATCTTCGGGACTATACTTCTTGACCAAGGCGGGAACCGTCCAAGGTTCAAAGAAGAGGTTTAGGTTCTTTACCTTGAAGAGGTTTTTAAACTCCGTTCCCACCCTTATACGGGCGGTTAGGGCTTTAGCCGCATCGGTTCCTCCTTCTACGTCCGCATATTCCCACCTCGGTCGGATCTCAAGTTTGACCGAGACGTCCTCCGCAAAGTCCAGCGCCTGAGCGCTTCCTGCGCTCATACCGAAAACCGCCAGAGAAAGAAGGTAGAGCTTCAGGGACCTCGCCTTCATACTTGCCACCTCCACAAATTAATTTTAAGATAAACTTATCAAGATATCAACAAAAACTTATAGGGTGGGTCCGCTTACACCCCTTTGCCCCGTGCGTGTGCTAAACTTATGAGAACCCGTATGGGAGAGGGACAGGAGAAGCTCTTGGAGGAGGTAGCCCATTCTGAGGATCTGCTCCGAAGAAAGGCAAAGCTTTTGAACTTCCCCGAACCCTTTGAAAGCTACTTCCTGAATTACTACCTTGAGAAGTTCATCCCGCAGATGAGGATAGCTATTATCCTCGGGATACTCCTCTTTTCCCTCTTCGGCGTATCGGACCTGTTCCTTTTCGAGGACGTAAAAGAAAGGCTGTGGGCGGTCAGGTTCGGTGTATTCCTGCCGGTAGCCGTTGTGGGTGCTCTATTTATTTTCCTGATCCGCAGGGAGAGGGTTCTACAGCTGATTCAGACCACCGTAGCCGTCTATGCAGGAATTTGCCTGCTTTGGATGACAAATATAGTCGGGAAGGAGAGGGCGGTTTTCCCTTTTATTGGTTTCCTTTTGGTTATCTTCTACCTGTGTACCTTCTCTGCGGTGAGGTTTGCCTTTGCCTTTGCGGGAACTTTGGTTTTAAACATCTCCTACCTTGTTTCAGAGATAACCTTTGCTCTTTCTCCCGAGAGAGTTTTTGCCATGAACTGCTTTTATCTTTTCACCGCAGACGGGCTTGCACTCCCGGTCAGCTACTTCCTAGAAAAGCACAGCAGGGATGACTTTTTAAACAGGCTTCTTCTGAGCTATGAAAAAAAGAAGATACAAGAACTCTCCCTTGAGGACACCCTCACGGGCGTAGCCAACAGGAGAAAGTTTGAGGAGTTCCTCTCAAGGGAGTGGGAGAGGGCAAAAAGACTAAAAAGACCTCTGTCCCTGCTGATGATAGACATAGACTCCTTCAAAAAGTTCAACGACCGCTTGGGTCACCTTGAAGGTGACAGGGCGCTCAAAGAGGTGGCTCAGGCTATCCGCAGGTGTGTGAGGGACAAGATGGACCTCGTAGCCCGCTACGGAGGGGAGGAATTCACCGTTATCCTTCCGGAAACCGACCTCAATGGTGCCTACAAGGTGGCTCAAAGGATACTCAGGGCGGTGGAAGATCTAAACATAAAGCATCCCGACTCAGAGGTTTCCGACAGGCTCACCGTAAGCGTAGGGGTAGCGTCGCTGATGCCTTCGGATGATAGTTTTAACAAGGAGGATCTCGTTAAGCGGGCGGACGAAGCCCTCTACAGGGCAAAGGAGAGGGGAAAAAACAGGGCGGAAAAATTCACAAGTGTATAACAGGAAACGATTTTTAAAATTGTAAGTGGGTATGTATGCACTCTTCAAGCAGGCTATTTTTGACAGGGAAGGGAACGTAACCTTCTATGAGGTTATGCTGAAGGACATAAGGACCAAGGAATTTCCCAAAGGGCTTGACCCTCTGAAGGCTACCTCCATAACCATAAACATAGTAACGGACATAGGTCCCGAGAAGATAGGCAATGGGCGCCCCATATTCATAAATGTGCCATCCCTCTTTCTGGAAGCCTCCATGTTTGAACTCCTACCTTCCGAGTATGTGGGTATAGAGCTGGTGGAGAACAAGGATATAACGAACGAACTCCTGAAGGCGGTGAACGAACTGGTGGACAGAGGTTTTATCTTCTGCATAGACGACTTCGGCTTTGAAAAGGTCAACTACCTTCCCCTTTTGAACAAATGCCACATGGTAAAGATAAACTGGCGGGATATGGTCTACAGCGAGGAGGAACTCAGGGAGGTCATGGGGATTTTGAAAGAGCTTAACAAGGGCGTAATAGCCAAACATATAGAAACGGAGGAAGACTACGACAGGGCAAAAAAGGTGGGCGTAGACTACTTTCAGGGCTACTATTTGGCAAAGCCCATACCCCTCAGGGACATAAGAAGCCTCTACTTTATGAAGAATACTGTCATAAAGCTTTACGAAGCCCTAAAAAGGAGGGACCTTAAAAAGGTAGCCCAAGTGATAGAGCACGACGTAGGCGCAACCTACAGACTCCTGCGCTTTGTAAAATCCCTCTACAAGGAAAGGGCGCAGGATATAAACTCTGTGGAAGATGCCATATCCTTTCTGAGCCTCAACAACGTAGCCAACTTTACTTTGGCTCTCGCCATAACCGAACTCTTTGCAGGACACGAAGAAGAAGAGCTTATAAAGAGATCTCTCCTAAGGGCAAGCCTTGCGGAGGAGCTTGCCAAGATTTACGCTCCCGACCTTGAAGAGAAAGCTTACCTGACGGGTCTGTTTTCCTTGACCGATGAACTTATGGGCGAACATCCTCAGGAGATAGCAAAAGAACTGGCGCTGGACGAGGACATAATAGAGGCTTACGAGACAAGATACAACGAGCTGGGGCTTATCCTGTCCCTCGTGGAGCTTTTAGAGGAGTCCACCGACGACGAGAATATAGTGGCAAAGGTGGCAAGGATACTGAAGACCTCCCCCGAAAAGGTAAAAGAAGCCATAAAGAATGCGGAAAAGGTTACAAAGGAGATAGCCACCAGCTGACTACTCGGTGGCGTAGCTGTGCAGTCCCGGGAAGTATAGATTCACCGCAAAGAAGCAGATAAGGACGGTTATGAAACCAAAGACCACAAGCCAAGCAACCCTCTTTCCCCTCCAGCCCATCAGCTGGCGGGCGTGCAGATACGCTCCGAAGAAGAGCCACACTATCAGGGACCAGACCTCCTTGGGGTCCCAGCTCCAGTAGCCACCCCAAGCCTCGTTAGCCCAAGCCGCACCCAAGATTATTGAGGCGGTCCATATAGGGAAAACAATGGCTATGGACTTGTAGGTTATCTCGTCAAGGACCTCCTTGGAAGGTAGGATCTGAGCTATCCTTCTACCGCTGAAGTATTCCTTTATCAGGTATGCAACCGCACCCCCGAAAGCCACCGTAAAGCCCGCATACCCGGTAAAGGCGGTTATAACATGTAGGTAAAGCCAGTAACTTCTCAGGGCGGGCATGAGGGGTTGTATCTCGGCGTTCGCCTTGAAGATAGCGTAAGCGCTGGTAAAGAATATCAAAGGAACCACGAAGGCGCCTATCAACTTAAAGCGGTATTTTCTCTCTATAATCAGATAAACCAAGCCCGCTATAAAGCTCCAGAAGGTTAGAGCTTCAAAGAGGTTGCTCCAAGGGGGATGGAACACCCCCATCTGGTAGCTCTCTATAGACCTCCTGATCATCCCTGTCAGGTTGAGAACGAGACCCACCGAGAGAACACCCGTGGCTACCGCTCCGAGGATCCTGTCTCTGATTATCAGGAAGGCTAAATACACAATAGCGGACAGACCGTAGGCGAGCATTGCGGATTTATACCAGAAGGTGTTTTCGTAGGGAATCAAAGACAAAACTACCGAGAGTATAACGCCCCCCGTTCCTACAAGGACGTCAATGGGCAGGTTTACCTTCTTCCTCTCTAAGGTTACCTCTTTCATGAGCTAATAATTTACTCCTTTTCTTGAGGTCTGACATCAATTTTTATCTCAACCGATACCTCCCTGTGGAGCCTTATGGTTATAGGAAAGACCCCTATCTCCTTTATAGGGTGGGGAAAGACCACATTTTTCCTGTCTATTTCTATTCCCTTCTCCTTCAGAGCCTCTACCACGTCGGTGGAGGTGACGGAACCAAAGAGCTTGCCTTTCTCACCGGCAGGCTTCTTAATTTCCAATACAAGCCCTTCCAACTTCTTGGCAAGGTCCTGAGCCTTTTTCTTCTCCCTTTCCAGCTTTCTCCTGCGTTGGCGCAGGATCTCCTGAACGTGCCTAACGTTTCCCTCCGTGGCGGGCAAGGCAAGACCACGGGGTATCAGGTAGTTGTTGGCGAACCCCCTTTTGACCTCTATTATGTCACCGAAAAACCCGTATCCTTCCACATCCTTTACGAGGATTACCTTCATTCTCCTTAACCTCCTTTCGGGGGCTAAAATTATACCATCCGCTTTTCAAAGATGCGTCCGAGTTTTAGGTTACTCCTTCTTTTTGGGCAGACTCAGGGCGTTTTTCAAAACGAATATCAAAATCTTCAGCCTATCAAAGGGTC
>WFYH01000141.1 GCA_015490215.1 Aquificaceae bacterium | reverse complement strand
TTCCGAGGGCGTCCCCGTCGGGATTTTCATGGGTTAGGATGAGCAGGGATCCTTTGAACTCCTTTAGAAAATCTATAAGCGGTATGCTTTCCCTTTTCATCCTCTTTCCTCCGAACAGAAATAATATAACCCGAGTAGCTACCTATGGATTATGACTGCAGACCATGTCAACTAAAATTTTGCATAGTATGAGTTACCTCCTAATCAAGTTTCGGGAAGATGTCAATCTTTTTATTTTAAAAACAAAAGGTTCCCTTCCGAGTGGAGGGGTAGAATAGAAACATGAGTGCCTTAGAACTTGTAAGAGAAATACTTGATAATTTACCGCCGGCACAGAGCTCCTCCAAGCGTTAAAGCAAAAGCAGTCCTGCTTTACTTCAGAGGCATGTCCCTAAGAGATGTTCAGATAAAGTGGGTTTATAAGACTTTTGGGAAGAGGAATATGGTGGAGACCTATAAAGCACAGTCTGAGGAGGTTTTACAAGAGGTTTCCTTGGAACGCCAAGTATGAGACTGTCTGGAGCTGGCTTGCTTCTTTCATCACCCTCTACACTCTACTGGAGATTAGAAGTTGACATGGTTGCTTCAAGGTTTAAACTATCACCACTTATATTGGTATCATCTAATTTGCTACCTACCCCATAAGGTTACCGAAAGAGCGTTTTTTGTGAACTCGGGTTAAAATAGGGCTTATATGAGGGAAAGGGGATTTACACTGATAGAGCTTGCCATCGTCCTGATAATCATAGGTATACTTATCAGCTTCATCTTGAAGGGTCAGGAGCTTATAAGGAACTCCCAAATAAAGCGCCTCTACAGGACCTACTTGGAGTTGGTTGCTATGTTTCACTCCTACTACGACAGATACGGACAGCTCCCCGGAGACGACAACAGGGTTTCGGAGAGATGGAACCTTGACCCTTCCTACAATGGGAACGGAAACGGTCGCATAGAAACAGCAAACCCAGGCGTTATTGACTTTAGCTGTGAAGATACCACCAGTACGGAGGAGTGTAAAGTCTGGGAGCACCTGAGGATATCGGGTTTTATGGCGGGCAGGGGTAGAGAAAACCCTACAAATGTTATGGGAGGTCCAATAGGTGTGGGCTATATAACCTTCCAGGGGACTACACAGCATTGGATAGCGTTCCGCAGTATTCCCAACGACATAGCCAGAGACATAGATGAGAAATACGATGACGGCATATTCAACTCTGGATGGATAAGGGCTGACGGTGACTACTATACGGTTCCGGGCGAAAAGGATATGTATTTCCAGTTTAAGTGATCAGGATTTTTTCTGAATTACCTCTATCCTTTCTAAAAGCTTTCTGCTGGGTTTGAAAATTATAACCTTTCTGTTGGGAACGGGGATGACCTCACCGGTTCTGGGATTTCTGCCCACCTTTTCCTTTCTGAATTTGACCAAGAAGGTTCCAAAACCTGTTATCTGAACCTTTTCCTCGTTTATAAGGGCGTTTTCTATCAGCTGGAACACTTCGTTTACTATGTCATAAATTTCCCTCTTTGTAAGCGTTTCGCTCTCGGGCAGGTGTTCGTATATGTAGTCAGCTATTTCCCGCTTCGTCATGCTACATCTTCCACTTCTTCTTCAGAATCTCGCCGAGCTTGAAACCGCCCGTGCCCACCTCTTCCTTGACCACTTCCTGGGGTTCTTCCTCTTTTTCCTTCTCTTCACCTCTGAGGGCTTTGATGGAAAAGGTGACCTTTCCTTCCTTCGTGTCAAGGTCTATGATCTTCACTTCGTATTCACCACCCTCTTCCACTCTGATGTCTCTGGGAACCTCCGAAAAGGGAAGTAGTCCTTCCACACCTTCGGGAAGCTCAAGAAATGCACCGAAAGGCAAAACCTCCTTAACTTTAAGGGTAAGGATATCGCCCACCTTATACTTTTTCTCTATCTCCTCCCATGGGTTGGGAGTGAGTTGTTTGAGACCCAGCTTTATATACCTTCCCTCAAGCCCAAGGATCATAAACTCTTTTTCTTCTCCTTCCTTAAGGATATCTTCTATCTTCTTTACCTTTTTCCAGGCGAGATCTCCTTTGTGAATTACACCTTTTACCTTGGGATCGCCTATATCCACAAGCGCCCTGTTCTTTTCTATCCTCTCAACCTTACCCTTTATCTTGGCTCCGGCGGGATGCCTCTGGAGGAACTCTTCCCAAGGTTTGGGAAGCGCCTGCTTTATGCTCAGGAATACCCTTCTCTTCCTCGGATCTATTCTGAGGACCTTCGCCTTAACCGTATCTCCTTTTTGGGGAACTTCCCCGTTCCAGCTGACCTCATCTGCGGGAACGAACCCCTCAACCCCTTCGTCTATATCCACCACCACGCCTTTGGATGTAACCTGATACACCTTACACTCAATAATATCCCCCTCCTTGTGTTCTTCTCTGAAGCGCTTCCAAGGGTCTTCTTTCATTTCCTTCAGGGACACGATGATAAAGTCTTTCCCCTTGCTCTTCTTCTTTACCTTTACCCTCATGATTTCATCAATTTCCGCATAGTTGTAAGGGTTCCTGTCTCTACCCCAAGAAAGTTCCTCTCTGGGTAGGAAGGCTCTCAGGACTCCGTCTATTATCAGGGTTATACCCTTGTTGGGGTCTATCTTCACCACCTTGCCCTCTACCACGTCGCCCTTTTTCAGCTCCCTGAGAAGCTCCTGCTTTCTCTTCTCCCTCTCCTCCTCTACGTATGCTTTGTGGGACACCACGACCCTCGGCTTGTTGTCCTTAAAGGTAATTTCAAGAACCTTTACCCTGACGGGTTTGCCCACCGATACCCTCTTTGCGGTTTCGCTGGAGGGTAAGAAGGCTTTGACCCCTTCTATATCCACTACAAAACCGCCCTTTACCTTTTTCTCTACATTTCCAACTATGTCCTTTCCTTCTTCCTTTGCCTTTTTTAGGGTTTCAATGCCTTTCTGCTGAGCTATCACCTTGTAAGAGAGGCGTGGGTGCTCAAGGCGGGGAGAGATTTTAACTATTACCGCCTGAATTTCATCGCCCTCTTTAACGTCGGGAACCTCTTCCTTGGGTATTATTCCCTCTACTTTGTAACCTATGTCTACGTAAACGTATCGGTCATCTGTCTTTACCACTTTACCGCTTACGAGCTTGCCCTTTTTAAAGTCCTCTTCCTGCGGTAGGGCTTGGCTCAGGAGTTTCTCAAATTCGTCCATTAGTGCCTCCACGGAGAAATACATTATAGCAAACAAAATCCGTCCTTCAAATGCTCTTGACACCAACCCTTTGAGGAAATAGGCTATTTAAGTCATGAGTATTCAGGAGCTGAGCGTTTCAAAGTCGCCCAAGCTTAGGCAAACCAGAAAGGGACAGGTAAGGAAGCACATCATCAATGTTAAGGTCAGAAACGAGATCGGGGT
>WFYH01000140.1 GCA_015490215.1 Aquificaceae bacterium | reverse complement strand
TTTCTTCGTATTTGTAGCATTGGGCTTTACCGCCTTCAACGAGGCCAGCTGCGAGGACGCAGGTGATGGCGGAGGTGAGTGTAGATTTGCCGTGGTCAACGTGACCTATGGTTCCTACGTTCACGTGCTCCTTTGTCCTCTCAAACTTCTCTTTCGCCATCTATTCCAACCTCCTATCAGGCGCTTTTACCCGCCATGCGCTCACCGATTATCTTCTCGGCGATGTTTTGAGGAACTTCCTCGTAATGGGAAAACTTCATTATAAAGGTTCCGCGCCCTTGTGTCAAGCTCCTTAGCGTCGTCGCATAGCCGAACATCTCCGCCAAGGGAACGTGGGCACGGATTGAGGTTATTATCCCTTTCTTCTCCATGCCGAGGATCTTACCCCTTCTGGAGTTGAGGTCCCCTATCACGTCTCCCACGTAGTCCTCGGGAGTCTCTACCTCAACTTCCATTATGGGTTCAAGGAGAACCGGGTCCGCCTTCTTGGCAGCTTCTTTGAAAGCCAAAGACCCCGCTATCTGAAAGGCTATCTCTGAAGAGTCCACCTCGTGGTAAGAACCATCAAAGAGTCTGACCTTAACATCAACGACAGGGTATCCGGCAAGGATACCGTTTTCCATAGCCTCTTTTACACCCTTTTCAACCGCGGGGATAAATTCCTTGGGAATTACCCCGCCGACGATGTCATTTATGAACTCAAAGCCCTTACCTCTGGGCAGAGGCTCTATCTCTATGACCGCATGTCCGTATTGACCTCTACCTCCGGTCTGCCTTATGAACTTACCCTCACCGACCGCCTTCTTGCGTATGGTTTCTTTGTAGGCAACTTGGGGTTTACCGACATTGACCTCTATACCGTATTCCCTCTTCATACGGTCAACCATGATCTCAAGGTGAAGCTCTCCCATACCGTGGATGAGGGTTTGACCCGTTTCTGGGTCTGAGGTGGCTTTGAAGGTGGGATCTTCCTTCATGAACTTGTTAAGGACCTGAGAGAGCTTCTCTTGGTCCTTCTTGGTTTTAGGCTCAATGGCCATAGAGATAACCGGATCGGGAAACTCAAGCTTTTCAAGAACTATTGGGTGCTTTTCGTCCGCAAGGGTGTCTCCCGTCGCAGCGTCCAGTCCGACGACAGCACAGATCTCACCCGCGGAGACGTCGGGTATCTCCTCCCTGTGGTTTGCGTGCATCCTCAGAAGCCTTCCTATCCTCTGCTTCTCACCCTTGGTGACGTTCAGAACGTAAGATCCCGCCTTTAGACTTCCAGAGAAGACCCTTATGTAGGTGAGCTGTCCCGCGTAAGGGTCGGACATGACCTTAAAGGCGTAAGCACAGAAAGGCTCGGTGTCCAAGGGTTTTCTCTCCTCTTCCTCTCCCGTGTTGGGGTTTATGCCCTTCACAGGCGGAAGATCTATAGGAGAGGGAAGGTAATCTATTACTGCATCCAGAAGAGGCTGAACTCCCTTGTTCTTGAAGGCGGAACCGCAAAGGACGGGAACGAGGAGTCTGTCTATTGTAGCTTTTCTTAAGGCTTTTCTGAGTTCTTCTACACTAATTTCCTCTCCCTCTAAGTATTTCTCCATAAGTGCGTCGTCGGTCTCCACTATGGCTTCAACCATCTTCTCGCGCCACTCCTGTGCTTTGTCTTTGTATTCGTCGGGTATGTCTATCACCTCGTATTTGGCTCCGAGGGTTTCCTCCAGCCACTTTATAGCTTTCATCTCCATAAGGTCTATGACACCCTCAAACTGATCCTCAGCACCGAGGGGAAGCTGAATCGCAACAGGCTTTATGGAGAGCTTTTCCTCTATCTCATTGAACACCCTGTAGAAGTCCGCACCGAGTCTGTCCATCTTGTTTATGAAGGCGATCCTCGGAACTTGGAAGCGGTCCGCCCACCTCCAGTTGGCTTCAGACTGAGGCTGAACCCCTTCAACCGCGGAGAAGATAAAGACTATCCCGTCAAGGACCTTCATGGAGCGGACAACTTCCACCGAGAAGTCAACGTGTCCGGGGGTGTCAATTATGTTGATCTGGTATTTCTCGCCGAACCTCTCCCAGAAGCAGGCGGTGGTAGCGGCGGTTATGGTTATCCCCCTCTCTTTCTCTTGCTCCATCCAGTCCATAGTAGCTGCACCCTCGTGGACCTCCCCGATCTTGTATGTCCTTCCCGTGTAGTAAAGAATTCTTTCCGTAGTGGTAGTCTTACCCGCGTCTATGTGGGCAACGATACCGATGTTTCTGAGTTTTTCTATGGGGACAGCCCTTGCCATTTTCCTACCTCCTTACCACCTGAAGTGGGAGAAAACCATGTTAGCTTGAGCCATCTTGTGGGTATCTTCCTTCTTCTTAATGGCTCCGCCCTTGCCGTCAAGGGCATCAAGAAGTTCAGCTTTGAGGCGCTCTATCATCGTATAAGACCCCCTTCCGCGGGGTCTGTTCCTCGCCGCTTCAACGAGCCACCTGATGGCGAGGCTTATCTGCCTCCTTTCGGGGACCTCTATGGGAACTTGATAGGTGGCTCCTCCCACCCTTCTGGGACGAACCTCCCACTGAGGTTTTAGGTTCTCTATGACTTTGTGGAGAAGCTCAACCGGGTGCATGTTTCTCTCTTTTGCTGCCTCTTCAAGGGCTGTGTAGACTATCCACTCGGCGACGCTCTTTTTCCCGTCCTTCATCACTTTGTTAATTAGCTTTTGAACGAGAACGTCCCCGTATTTTGGATCGGGCGGTATCTCTCTCGGTGGAACGGGTCCTTTTCTGGGCATCTTTTAACCTCCTTTCTCCTCCTTGGGTCTTTTGGTTCCGTATTTAGAACGGGACTGGCGTCTTCCCTCAACGCCAGCGGCATCAAGGGCGCCTCTGATAACTTTGTATCTCACACCGGGAAGGTCCTTAACCCTTCCGCCCCTTACCAGAACTATGGAGTGCTCTTGGAGGTTGTGTCCTTCCCCGGGGATGTAGGCGGTTACCTCTATCCCGTTTGAGAGCCTGACCCTTGTGACCTTCCTAAGAGCAGAGTTAGGCTTTTTTGGTGTTACCGTGTAGACCCTAACGCAGACTCCCCTCTTTTGGGGGCAGCCCTCAAGGGCAGGCGCCTTGGACTTTTTCTTCTTCTTCTCTCTGCCATACTTTATCAGCTGGTTTATCGTCGGCATACTTTACCTCCTGAAAAGACGCAATTAGCTATTATCCTAAACTGAGCGTCCAAATGCAAGTAGTTTGGGTTAAAACTGGACAAGGAATTTGAAGTTATCCATCCTTTGCCCTTTACGTAAAGAGGTAAGCAGTTTAAATTTTTCATAATCATGAAGTTTCACGAGGAGCTTGAGGAAACACGCCAGCTTGTGGTAAAGATGGCAAAGCTCGTTCAGGAGGCGATAGACAAAGCCATAAAGTCCCTAAACGAACAAGACGTAGAGCTTGCAGAGGAGATAATCAAGGGAGACGACGATATAGACTCGCTGGAGGTTGATATAGAGAGAAGATGCATAAGGATGGTTG
>WFYH01000139.1 GCA_015490215.1 Aquificaceae bacterium | reverse complement strand
GTATAGAAGCTCTCATAGTTCTCGGGGGTGAGGGAAGTTTCAAGGGAGCCTCCCTTATAGCGGAGGAGACGGGACTTCCCGTTATAGGGGTCCCCTGCACCATAGACAACGACATAGGGGGGACCGAATACTGTATAGGCTACGACACCGCCGTTAGAAATGCGGTAGAGGCGGTAGACAAGATCAGGGACACAGCAAGCTCGCACGAAAGGATTTTCGTAATAGAGGTTATGGGAAGGGAAAGGGGGTTTATAGCCCTTGAGGTGGGAATAGCCACGGGGGCGGAACTTATCCTGATACCCGAAGACCCTTACCCCCTTGAAAAGATCCCCGAAGAGATAAAGAGGGCAAAGTCTTTGGGAAAGCTACACTTCATAATGGTGGTGGCGGAAGGCTTCGGAAGGGCTCAGGATCTCAGAGACTACCTTTTAAGGGAAGTGGGGGAGAGTTTCGGAGAGATCAGGGCAACGGTTCTTGGACACCTCCAAAGGGGTGGCTCCCCCACCCACTGGGACAGAGTAATGGGAATGAAGTTCGGAGAGGTAGCCCTTGAAGCACTACTTGCCGGTGAAAGGAAGGGTTTTGTAAGTTACAGAAAGGGGAGGTTCTACATAGAGGACTTTGAAAGAGCAGAGGAGTTTAAGGACATTGACAGGGACCTTCTGAGGCTCCACAGGAGGCTCAACACGTAAAGACCTCGTAGCTCAAAAGACCGTCGTAGACCTTGCAGACGGATCCTTCCAGATAGACCTCTTTCAGATCATCGGAAAAGTCAATCTTTAGAACCTCCCCGCCTTTTGTTATAACTTCAACAGGCTTTTCCTTTACGAGACCTTTTAGGTAAGCCACTATCGCTGAGGCGGTAGCTCCCGTTCCGCAGGCTAAGGTTTCAGCCTCTACACCCCTCTCGTAGGTTCTTATCTTAAGTGTGCTCTCAGATACAGGCTCTACGAAGTTTACGTTGGTCCCTTGGGGTCTGAACTCTTCATGGAACCTTATAGCCCTTCCGAGGGACTTCACGTTTAGGCTCTCAAGGTTTTCGGAAGGCACCACGAAGTGGGGCACCCCCGTGTTTATGAAGGTTCCCTTAACGGTAAGCCCATCCGCCTCAAGACACCTATCTCGGGGTTCGGAGGGAGGTGTTAGCTGAACCTTTACCCTCTTTCCACCCTCCAAGACCTGTGCCTTTATAACACCCGCAAGGGTTTCAAACTTTACCCTTTCACCGACTATACCTTTTTCGTAGCAGAACCTGACCGCACAGCGGGAGCCGTTCCCACACATCTCCGCTACGGAGCCGTCCGCATTAAAAAACTGCCAACGGAAATCATTTTCTGGATCCTTGGGTTCCTCTATCAGGATAAGCCCGTCCGCTCCCACACCTGTGTGCGGTGTGCAGAGCTTTACCACAAAATCCTCTACGCTTATTCCGCGGTCTTTTAAAAGCCTTTGAACCTTTCCATCCCTGTTGTCGATGACTATGAAGTCGTTGCCCGAGCCTTGGAGCTTTGTAAAGTCCATACCTATTCGCCGCCGTATTCCACGCTGTCTATCTCTTCCATGAACTGCTCTATCATGAAGGTTACGTATTCTTTTAGCTCCTCCACACTCTTGTTTAGGTTGTCTTCGGCTATCTCTATATCCTTTTCGTGGACCTCGTGCTCCTCGGTGGTGTATCTAACCCTCACAAAGGGGAACTTCCTCTCTTCTTCATCTCCAAAATGGACCTCAACCTCTACGTCAGGGTTGACCATAAGGTCCTTCAGTTCGTCGGCGAGCCTTTGCAGTTTCTCCTTAACGGACGGATCCATAGGAGACCTCCGACCTTTAAAAGAAGATTTTAAAGGAGAGGCGGGTCAGTCGCCCGCCTTTACCATGACCATCTCAATGCAGTGCCTTTTGAGAAGGTCCGAGCACACGTAGACGCAGATCTCACAACCCTTGCACCTGTCGGTCCACACCCAAGCGGTGTGATCGCTCTGCTTGTAGTTTATACAGTTGGGTTCGGGACAGAACAGGACGCACTGTTTACAGTTGTACTTGGCACACTCCTTCTCGTTTACCTCCGCTACGAAATACATCCACTACCTCCTCAGGTGGTGACTTTTTCCTCTTCCTCCTCTACCCAACCCTTCTCCTCGGCAAGCTTAAGGGTGTATTTTATAACCTCCATGTTCTTGGCAAGGAGTTCTTGCTTTTTTTTGAACTTCTTTTCTATAGCGGAGTCAAGGGCGGTGGTTCCACCCGAGGCTACGAAGGTTCCCCCGAGGAACCTTTCTATGAGAGCCTTTTCAATGTGCTCAAGCTCAACGAGACGGGTTATACCGAAGAAGAGTCCCACCATAGCCATGTTGGTAGCGAGTTCCGTTCCCGCTATGTCTCTGGCTATCTGGGTGGCGGGGATGTAGTAGATCCTCGCCTTGAGTTGTTCCAAGACCTTCTTATCTTCGTCGGGTATTATGTCCACATCGGAGTTTATCAGGATCATCCCTCCTTCCTTGAGACCCGTGTAGAAGGGCATGGTGTAGGACTTTCCGTGGGTTATAACCTGAGGGTGGTAGATCATTATCACGTTCGGATACACGACCTCTCCGACTTCATAGATGGGTTGGTCGGAAGCCCTAACGTAGGCTTCAACGGGAGCCATCCTCTTTTCGGATCCGAAGAAGGGAACCAAGGAGGCGTATTTACCCGCCGCAGACATAGCGTTACCGAGGATGTGGGCGGAGGTGACGACCCCCTGCCCACCGACACCTGCGATCCTTATGTTATACCTCTTCATCACTTAACCTCCTGCTTTGCTTTTTCCTTTTCCTTCCTCTCTATTTCCTCAAGGTATTCTTTGACCTCGTCGGTCATCCACTCGTAGAACTTGAAGTCCTTCTTCTCCCTGTTCCTTGCGTCCGCAAGGACCTCTCTGGTAGGTATGGAGTATTCAATGTTACAAGAGGTGTAAGCGTGGATGAAGGTGGGTCCGAACTCCCTCGCGGCAAGGATCGCCCTTCTTATAACCTTGGCTATCCTCTTGGGGTTGGTGGGAGAGAGCTTGGCAACGTATACGCAACCTGCCACCTTTGCCAGCTCAACCGCATTTATCTTGTCGAACTTCTTTCCGAGGGGCGCCATCTTGAGCTGAACGCCCTTGGGGGACATTCCGCTCTCCTGTCCTCCCGTGTTTCCGTATACCTCGTTGTCCACCATGATGGTGGTGAACTTCTCCCTCCTGAACCAAGAGTGCATGGTCATACCGAAACCTATGTCCATCAGACCGCCGTCACCGGCTATTACCACAACATCCTTCACCTTATCGGGGAACCTGATAGAGAGCGCTCTCTTAAGACCAGAGGCAACTGCGTTTGTATCGCCGTAGTTTCCGTAGATAAAGGGAACCGCAGCCTGAGAGAGGGCAAGCCTTGCACACCCGGCGGTTCCGAGAACTATTGTGTCTTCGGGATTGGGCAGAGCGGCGTAGAAGACCCTTATGAAGTAAGCCATGTAACACCCCGCACACATGGGGTGCTCTTCCACCAGCTCCTTGAACTGGCCGAGTTGCATAACGTCAACTTGCTTTCCGAACTGCCCGAACTGGACTAGATCCACGTAGTCCCTAGGCATGTATTTTTCAAATCCCGGAGAGATCCTCACATATTCAAGTCCCATGACACACCTCCTTTACATGGATTTTAAACAACGGTTTTCTTTTCTTTCTTAATTCCGAGGGCTTTGTAGATCTCCTCCATAATAAGCTCCACGGGGAGCGTCATACCGCCGTAGACCCTCGGACCGTCAACAACTATACCGCTGTTGGGTATGACCGCCTTGACCTCCTTGGCGAGCCAACCCACTATGTTGTGCTCGGGAACTATAACCGCCTTGGCGTTCTTTAGGGCTTCCCTTATCTCCTTCTCAGGGAAGGGTCTGAGGGATTTCACCTTTACGAGACCTACGGGGAGTCCTTCCATCTGGGCGTATCTTTGAGCCTCCCTTCCCTGAGCGGCGGCACAGCCCGAAGCTACTATAAACACCTCCGCATCGGGGTTCACCACCTCTATGGGTCCGCCGATATACTTGTAGATCCACTTCATAGCCCTTCTGTTGGCAGACCAGACTTCCTGTTGCCATACAGCATGGATCAGGTAGCTCATGAAGTTGGACTTCTGAACAGGTGCGTCCCTTTGGATCCTTGCGGGAGGTATCTCGCAGTCGGTGGGAGGAACGGGAGCTTTGTAGGGATCTCTGGGGGGTAGCTTTATGTCATCGGGAGGAAGCTCAACGTAACCCTTTGCGTGGGTAACGAAGAAGCCCTCGGTAGCCACAACCACCGGCAGATATACGTCCACCTTCTCGGAGATAACAAATCCCGCCAAGGTGAAGTCAAAAACATCCTGCTGGTTCTCCGCATGGAGGACTATCAGACCCGAGTGCAGGAGGTAAGCTATCTCCACGTTGTCGGGCTGTATGGAAAGGGGTGCGTTTACCACACGGGTCATCACTCCCAATACTGCGGGTATCCTGTGACCGGGCCAAGAGACTATAGCCTCCAATCCCCTCAGAAGTCCCGGACCCGAGGTCGCGCTGAAGGCTCTTGCTCCTCCTCTGACAGCTCCGGCTATGGCGGACATGGCGCCGTATTCCTCTTCCGCCCTGTAGTAGTCCTTGACATACCCTTGGGCGTAGAGGTCTCCCACAAGGTGCATGGTCTCGGACTGAGGGGTGATAGGGTAGGCTATGGCTATGTCAACGTTTGCTCTCTTTATGGCTTCCGCAAAAGCCTGAGATCCGGTTATAAACTTCCTCTCCCGAGGAGCCTCCAAAAGGAGGTATTCAGGCTCAACAACCTTCTGCTCGGGCATAACAAAACCTCCTGCGGTTTTTATTCAGTTTCCTCAATGACTTCGCCCTTCCTAGGCATAAGAAGTGCCGCATACTCGCCAAAGTCCAAGGGAGAGATCTTCGTCCAATCCTCCTTGGGAAGGGAGGGGTTTTCGGGCGGGAGCTTGGGTTCCCACTCTATACCCATCTCCTTCCTGACCTCAACGAGAACATCTTTAAAGCGCCTTATCTCCTCTGCATGAACGTCCCTGAGGGACACCATAGCATCCTCGTGACCCATCTCCGCACAGAGGGCTATGGTGAAGCAGTTGGTCCCCGCCCTTATCATCCTGAGAGACAGGTTCGCATAGTGGCAGTGAACACCAACGAAGATACATACCTCTATCTTATTGTGAAGTATTGTCAAGTTGGGATGATTGGGGTTTATCTCCGCCTCGGGATCTATCTTAGGATACTTGGGTCTGTAGTCGGGCATGGGTATGATCCTGCAGTTGGGGATTTCCATAGCAAGTTCCAAGACCGCCTTTGCCTTTTCCATGGCGGCGGCGTTCCAACCCCACAGGACCAAAGGACCGGGGAATATGGTGGGGTTCCTTCTGGTCAGGAGGGCTTTAGCCGCCTCCCTCATGGCGGTTTCTTCGTCAACTATCTCCCCATACATGAGAGCCTTCCCGGGAGGAGGAAGCTCCACACCCCTGAAGGCTGCCGGTGTCGGTATATATCCTTCCGGCCCGGGGACAATAACCCTCTTGCTTTCCTCCATTACTTGAACCTCCGTCAGCTTTTAAAAGGATTAGGTAGGCTACAATTTATAAGTATCTCCTAATATTGTCAAGGCTTTAAAACAGCGTTTGTCTCGGGGAGGAAGCACAGCATGGGCAAGCTTAGGTTGGCTCTGGTTTTGGGGTTTATCGGCTCTTGGGCTTGGGCGGGAGGGTTCGGTTTCGGATTCCTGCAGGCAACGAGTATAGACACAGGAGACCTTAACACCTTCCTCAGGGAAAACAACCAGCCGGAGATAGATAGGAAGCTCGGCTTAGACTTCGGCGGCGGTGGATACTTTGTAAAAGAAGATCTTCTTTTGGGACTTGAAGGAGGATCCTTATCCATGGTGCCTACTGAAAGGGGAGGAAAGGAGGTATCCCTCGGAGGGGGCTATTTGACCTTCAACCTCGGCTACGGGCTTTTAAAGAGGGAAAAGAGCTTCGTATATACAAACATCGGATTGGGTTACTCGGCAATGACCCTTGCCGTAAAGGAGCAGGAAGGCACCTTGGATACCTACAAGGTAAAGGACTTGGAGGGGGTGGTGGGTAAGCTCGGGATAGGCTACATAAGGAGGCTGAGCAAACTTTTTATAGGTGCGGAGATCGGGGGCATTCACCCCCTGTCAGGTCTGGATGCGGAGGGGAACAAAATAGGAACCACCTTCTTTTTAAGGTTCCTTATAGGAGGCGGAAGCTTCTAAGCGAAATTACCTATACCCCCTTTATCGCCTCCAAAAGACACTCCCTCATAAAGTCTTCGGAGGGGTTGCCCATGTCAAAGACCGTATCAAAATCCACCCCGTAGCCCAAGGACTTGAGTCTGTCCATGAGGAGCCTGTAGACCTTCTTCAGCCCTTCCTTCATGGGAATGTCTTCTTTGAAGATATACAGCTCGTCCTCTTCCCTGAAAAAAGCCAAGTCGTATTTTTCCGGATTTTCTACAGGAAACTCCACCCCTACCGCAAAGGCTTTCCCGTGCTTTATGGCACTCTCTTCTGGAAGGTAGTGTTCAGAAAAACAGCTGAGCTTCTGCTGCTGGAATAGGTTCATATCGGTGGGGACCGCAACGATGTAGAGGGCCCCCTCCTGCATTGCTTCTCCCTTTTCGTTCCTTCCCACAAGCTGGATAAAGTAGGTCCAAGATCTCATGGAGAGATCCAACCCTCCTGAGCTATGAGTTCCGCAGGTTCAACTTTTTCTTGAACCTTCTGGGAGATCTTGTAAGAGCAGAACTCAGGTCCGCACATGGAGCAGAACTTGGCGGTCTTGTAACCCTCTTGGGGAAGGGTCTCATCGTGATATGCCCTTGCGGTTTCGGGATCCATGGCAAGTTCAAACTGTCTGTTCCAGTCAAAGGCGTAGCGTGCCTTGGACATCTCAAGATCCCAGTCCCTTGCACCGGGCCAGTGTTTTGCTACGTCCGCAGCGTGTGCTGCGATCTTGTAAGCGATAACCCCCTGCTTTACGTCTTCAACGTTGGGCAATCCTAGGTGCTCTTTGGGAGTGATGTAGCAGAGCATTGACGCTCCTACCCATCCCGCGAGCGCTGCACCTATGGCACTTCCGATGTGGTCGTATCCGGGTGCTACATCTAAGACGAGGGGTCCGAGTATGTAGAAGGGTGCCTCTTTGCACCAGAGCTGCTGAATTCTCATGTTGAACTCAACCTCGTCCAAGGGAACGTGACCGGGCCCTTCCACCATAACCTGAACGTCGTGTTTCCAAGCCCTTTCGGTAAGCTCTCCGAGGACCTTCAGTTCCGCAAGTTGGGCGTCATCAGAAGCATCTTCTATACAACCGGGTCTGAGGGCATCCCCGAGGGAGAAGGAAACGTCATACTTTTTGAAGATCTCACAGATCTTATCAAAGTGCTCGTAGAGGGGGTTTTGCTTTCCGTGTTCGGTCATCCACTGAGCCAATATCGCTCCGCCCCTTGAGACGATACCCATGACCCTGTGCTGGACCATGGGAAGGTGTTCCCTCAAAATCCCTGCGTGGATGGTCATGTAAGAGACCCCTTGACGGGCTTGCTCCTCTATAACGTCTAAAATAAGGTCCACGGTGAGCTGTTTGACATCCCCTTTGGCTATCTTCCAAGCTTCGTATATGGGAACGGTTCCTACGGGAACGGTGCTCACCTCTATGATCGC
>WFYH01000138.1 GCA_015490215.1 Aquificaceae bacterium | reverse complement strand
CTATATCACCGGCTTTAAGATCACCTACGAAGATGAATCCTTAAGCTTAGCTGATCTTGACGTGCGGTCCTACCCTGATATTTGGTATTTGGTTCCTTACCTGCTGGCGGTTAACGATAAGGAGGAGGTTTACAGGAGTTTTAGATGTCTCAAGGTAGAGCAAAAGGAAGATATCCTTGGGGAAACCCTATACAGCCTATTGCCTGAGGACGAACCCCTTCTAAAGCCGATCTTGAAAAAGCTCCTCCAGCAAACTAACAAAAAGATACGTAAAAAGTTTGAAGGGAAGGTGGAAGCTCTCAAAGGAGAACCTTAGCCTCCGGATAACGAAGCCTCCTTTCCCTTTCCCTTCCCACCAGCGCCAGAAGGAAGCTCAAAATTCCAACCCTTCCTACTATCATGGTGAGGATAAGAAGGAGTTTACTTGCAGATGACCAGTGGGCGCAGAAGCTGAGTCCTTCGCCTCCACCCAGAGAGAGACCCACCGTTGAGAAGGCGGAAACCACCTCAAAGAGTGTTGCCAAGAAGTCCTTTTCTTCAATCCTGTCTATTAAGAGGTTTACAAAGGCTATGTAGGAAAAGGACACAGCCATTATCACCATAGCCCTGTGGACCTGTTCGTCTGGTATCCTGCGCCTGAAGATGATTACGTCCCTTGACCCCCTTAGGTAGGAGTAAACGGAAACCGCTATGAGGGCAAAGACCGTCGTTTTTATGCCTCCTCCGGTGCTCCCCGGAGAAGCCCCCACGAACATCAAAAGCATAAGAAGAAACAGGGAAGACTCCGAAAGGGAAGATATATCCACCGTATTGAACCCTGCGGTTCTTGCGGATACACTCAAAAACAAAGTAGATAGGAGCTTTTCCTTCCAGTCCAAAGCCCATATACCCTTTGTGTGAAAGGCTTCGGTGAGCAGAAGACCCGCCCATCCGACGAGCAGAAGCAAGGCGGAAACACTTACGACAAGCTTTGTATGGGTTGAAAGCCTCGGAACCTTTTTCTTAAACCTCAGGTATACATCGTTCACTACAAAAAAGCCGAGCCCTCCGAGAATTACGAGGGTGCAAACGACGAGATTTACAAGAACATCCCCTCTGTAGGCGGTAAGGCTGTCGGAAAAAAGGGAAAAGCCGGCGTTGTTAAAGGCGGAAACTGCATGAAAGAGGGCGTAAAAGATTGCCACCGCCGGTTCCATATCGTTCCACCAAAGGAGGAGAAGAGCAAAAAAGCCCGAAAGCTCCGCTACCAACACAAAGACCATAACCCTCCTGAGAAACCTGACAAGCCCGTATACCCCCGGATAGTTGAGAGCCTCCCTGAGGATGAGCCTTTCCTTAAGTCCTATTCTCCTTCCGGTGGTTATAAGCAAAAAGGTGGTCAGGGTCATGTAACCCAAACCGCCTATCTGGATGAGCACAAGTAAAATCAATTGACCCAAAGGAGTTATATCCTTTGCGGTATCCATTACCGTAAGCCCCGTAACCGTTACAGCGGAGGTCACGGTAAAGAGGATGTCTATGAAAGGCTTGCTCTCGTAAGTTGTCGGTAGAAAGAGAAACAGCAGGGTTCCAACGCTTATGAGAGCGACGTAGGAGACGAGAACCGTCCTGACGGGACTCACTACGCTCCCTTTACCTCAACGATTATATCCCCAAAGGGTTTTTCTTGATAGAGATCTATCTTTCCTTCGTAGTAAAGGTGCATAAGAGCCATAAACTGGGGAACGAAGTTGACCCTGTCCAAGAAGGTAAAAAACTCTATTCTCTTGCCCACGTCCATATTTTTAAAAAACTCCCACATTTCCCGCAGGACGTCCTCAAACTTGGATATGTGGAGGGGGATTATTTTGGAACGCTTCTTTCTCTTGCCTGAGCTTCCACCCTTCCTTTTGAAGAGTTTCCTTACCTTTTCAAGGTTGTCGGTTAGGTTTTGCTCCACCTCTTGACTTTCCTCTTCAAACATCTGAACTATCTCATCAAGGGTGTAATCCTTCCTTTGGCGGGGTTTTCTTTCAGGCTTGGGGAAGAGAACCTCTACCTTTTTCCTGAGCAGGAAGGAGGCGGCTACTACCGCCCTTGCGGGGACCCTAAGGTCCAATGTTTCCCTTCTTCTGAGTTCCTCTATGTAAAGGTTGGCGAGTTCAACTATGTCCACTTTCCAAGGATCAAGCTTACCTTCTTCTATGAGGGGCACGACGAGGGCAAAGGGATGATCCTCCTCAAAGTAGAACCTTTTTACCTTCTCCATACTAATAATGGTCGGCTTAGGATTTGTTATTTTAAATGCTTGTGGGAAAATTTAGGTAAGGGGGTGTAAGGATGATAGATCCGGACATACTTCTTATAGCGATGGTTGAACTCACCGAAGGTGTGAGGAACCTTATAGGAGACAGGGGGGCAAATGCGGTATTAAGAGATGCGGGAAGACACAGCGGACCCAAACTTTTAGAAAGCCTTATAGGTCACCTTCCTGAAGTCCTTGACAAAGAGGAAGCCTTAAGGAGATCCTGCATGCTCATAGAGGAACTCGGCTTTGCAAAGAAGGTCTCCAAAGAGGACGGGAAAATAGTGGTTGAGGACGACATATTCAGCGACGCCATGAGGAACGAGGAGATAGGCAAATCTCCTATCATCTACTTTTTCATGGGGCTTATAGAAGGCTTCGTTCAGTTCATGTCCGAAGATAAAGTAGTCCTTTCTCCCGAGGAGATTAAAAAGGGCAGGTTCGTCTTTGCCTACTCTTAAACGCCGAAAACCTCTATGGGTTCTTCCCTGAACTTTCCTTCCACAAGCTCCCAGCTCCTGTAGGATATAGCCCTACCCTTTTGGACCGAAACGATTATGTAAGAGAAACCTTCAAAAGCCCTTTCTTCATCAAACTGCGAAGGTCTGTCGGGATGATCCGGATGGGAGTGATAAACGCCGACTATCTCAAGTCCAAACTCCCTTGCCTTGTCCTCCGCTTTCATGTAATCCTTAGGGTCTATCTCGTATCTGTCGTTTTTGCGGTCCGGGTTGGCGTTGGGGGTCTCATAAGCTCCGAAAGCGATCCTCACATCCCCCTGAATTTTGCCCAAAAGCAAACCGCAGGTCTCATAGGGATAATCTTTTTCCGCCTGAGCAAGTATCTTTTCTAAAGCCTGCTTTCTTATCTTCAGCATAAAAAAAAGTATAAAAAAGGGGGAAGGAAGGGGAAGAGGAAAGGGGAGGGTAGAGACTTTTTATGCTTCTTCCTCAGTGCCTTCGCTTCCCTCACTTTCCATTTCTATTCCCAGCTCAAGTTTTAGGATGTTGCTTGTGGACGGATCTACTTTAAGTTCAAATTCAATTTCCACGTTGGGTGTAGTGCCGGAGGTAAGGCTTCCAAGGTAAGTCAGCATATTTTCAATCTCGGTCCTTATGGCGTCAAAACAGAAAGGACCTTTCCTGTAGTCATCCGCAAGTTCTCTGTGCCTCCTGTCTTCTTCATCATCTTCATCCCTGCTCATAACACTGCTCTCCATACCTTCCATTTCACTTTCCATTTCGCAAACAGAGGAATCGCTAAGGTTGTAATCCGTCCCGTTAACCGTTACCTTAGTTGAAGAAGTATCCACAGATATGGTGGGATCTCCGTCTGTATCACTTATAGACACACCCGTTACATTTTCGCTGGCATCTTTAATAAACTGTATTTGATTGGTAGGGTCAGTCACAGTAATCTTGAACTTGATTTCCTTCGGCTCTGTGTAATCTTCATCGCCTATATCCTCTCCGCATCTTTTACCTCTTTTCCTTTCTATTTCAAGCGCCCTTACCTCTGCCGAAGTTGCAGGATCGTCGCTGGTTTCCACTTCTACACACCAACCCGAAACGGGCAAGCATTCAGATCCTATTCCCGGACAGACTGTGGTAGCGGTGTCCACTTTTACATTTATCTCTCTGCCGAGCCAATCTACGGTAAAGATACCCTTGGTTCGGTCAACCGATGTTACCTTGCCGGCAATTTCGTATTCCATATCGGTATTTTTGGGATCAACGCTAACAGGTTTTACACTCAGCCCAGTGATGGTATTGTTGGTCTCGTCAATTACCATGTTCCGAAGCTCAAAGTCTACAGCTACCACTCCGCTAGAAACATTTATTCCTTTTATTGTGATAGTGCATCTACCGCTTTCGCTGTCACAGCTAACGTTTGGTAGATCGCTTCCGAAAGAAACTGTAAGAGTAGACCCATCGTTTTTTGTAACTTGCACGCTGTTGCCCACTTCTATCTCTACCCTGTCAAAGCTACTACCTGCAGGTATCTGTGCGGATCCCACGTATCTCATCACATTTCTCAGATCGGTCAGGTCAATCTGAATACCCGTGTTACTTGAAAAGAGGGTCACAGGATTTGTGCCGTCCGTGAGTCTGACCTCGTAAAGGGTAACTTCAACCGCAGGGTATTGATCCGCAGGTGCGTCGGTAATGTAAGCGGAGACAGTAGATCCATCGGAAGAGGTGCTACCACCTCCACCGCAGGATGCTAAAATAAATCCTGTTCCCAACACCGCCGTCAGCAAAAGCGCCTTCTTTCTCATCTTTTCCACCTCCTTTTTGGTTTTTTGTCACTAATGATGATAGGTTCCGAAGGTTACCTTTCCGTTACCTGAGCGGGTAAAATTTTCCCGTGGCGGACGTAAAGACCTTAGAGAACTTCCTGCTTGAGCTTAAGGGGAATGTTTTCTTTATCTCTCCCAGAGAGAGGTTATTTCTTAAGACCCTTCTGGAGGCGGGTTTGCCCGAGCACATAATAAAGGAGGGTCTAAGGGATTGCTACCTTAAGGTCAATCCCAAAAGAATGGG
>WFYH01000137.1 GCA_015490215.1 Aquificaceae bacterium | reverse complement strand
GTGAGGATAGTGGACTTGGCTAAACAGGTCGGCGCTCAGGCAATACACCCGGGCTACGGGTTTTTAGCGGAGAATGCGGACTTTGCCCGCTACTGTCAGAGGAGGGGGATAGTTTTTATAGGACCCACGCCCGAGCAGATAGAAACCTTCGGAGACAAGGTTACCGCCAAAAGGGTAATGTCTGAGGCGGGTCTTCCCGTCGTTCCCGGCACAACCGAACCCCTCACGGATCCAGACGAGGCTCTTGCGGTAGCAAAGGAGATAGGCTTTCCTGTTATGCTCAAAGCCGCCTTCGGCGGCGGCGGAAGGGGTATGAGGGTTGTAAGGTCTGAAGAAGAACTAAAGCCAGCCTTTGAGTCCGCCTTCAGGGAGGCGGAGGTCTTCTTCGGAAGGGGGGACCTCTTTATAGAGAAATACCTTGACAACCCTAAGCACATAGAGGTTCAGGTCTTAGGCGACAAATACGGGAACATAATCCACTTGGGTGAGAGGGACTGCTCCATTCAGAGAAGACACCAAAAGCTTATAGAAATAGCCCCTTCCCCTTACCTTCCCAAGGATCTGAGGATGAAGATCCTCGGCAGTGCGGTAAAAGCCCTGATGAAAGTAGGTTACGAGAATGCCGGAACGTTGGAATTTTTGGTAGACGTGAAAACCGGAGAATTCTACTTCATAGAGATGAACACCCGCCTTCAGGTGGAACACACCATAACCGAAACGATAACGGGAATAGACATAGTTGAAGCTATGATAAGGATAGCTGCTGGAGAGCCTCTGCCCTTCCTGCAGAGCGACGTCACCTTTAGGGGTTACTCAATAGAGTTCAGGATAAACGCAGAGGACCCTAAGAAAAACTTTGCACCCGCACCGGGTAAGATAACAGCCTACTACTCTCCCGGCGGTCCGGGGGTGAGGATAGACGCAGGGGTCTACAAGGACTACATAATCCCGCCCTACTATGACTCTATGATAGCTAAGATGACCGTCTGGGCACTAACGTGGGAGAAGACGGTAGCGAGGGCAAGGAGAGCATTAGACGAGTTTATAGTGAGGGGTGTTCCTACCAATATACCACTCTACAGGGAGATAGTCAGGGATCCGGACTTTCTGAGGGGGGACTTCGGTGTTAAATTCCTTGAAGAGAAAATAAAGAGTGGGGAGTATGACTTTGAAGTGGAGGGAGATATTGATAAGGAGGACATAGTCCTTGCCATATCCGCTGCCATAGCGGCTCACTACGGTCTTTAATGAGGTATGTCCTCTTTGCCACCGCCGGGCACACCGACCACGGAAAGACCACCCTTGTAAAAAAACTTACCGGTATAGACACGGACCGCCTTCCCGAAGAAAAGAAGAGGGGGTTGACCGTTGATATAGGTTTCGCCTTCCTTGACTTTCCCCAAGATAACCTGCGCCTTGAACTTATAGACGTTCCCGGACACGAGAGGTATATAAGGAATGCGGTGGCTGGGCTTTGTTGCGTTTCGGGAGTGCTCCTCGTTGTGGATGCTTCCGAGGGCGTTATGCCCCAAACACGGGAGCATCTACGTATAGCTAAGAGCTTTGGCATCAAAAGGGGTGTGGTGGCTCTTACCAAGGTGGACATCTGCGATAAAAGCCTCCTTGAGCTGTCTTTAAGGGAGGTTGAAGACCTATTAAAGGAAAACACCCTTTCGCTTCCAATCGTAAAGGTTTCTGCGGTAACGGGGGAAGGTCTTGGGGAGCTTAAAGAAGAGCTGAGGAAGCAGGCTAACGAGGCTTTTGAGGACAGAAGCAAAAAGCCCCTACGTATAGTTGTGGATTCCGCCTTCGTCGTAAAGGGGTGGGGCACCGTAGTTAGGGGAAACTGTACACAAGGAAAGGTAAAAAAGGGTGAAAGGGTTGTAATAGAACCTATCGGAAAAACCACGAGGGTCAGGAACATCCAAAACCACGGTAGGTTCGTTTCCCAGATCTGGTCCGAAAGCAGGGTAGCTCTGAACCTTCCCGACTTAGATCCCAAAGAGGTAAGAAGGGGCTTTTGGGTCCTCAAGGAGGGAACCTACACCAAAACAAACAGACTTTTGGGTCAAAGCCAAGAAGGTGTGCCCGTGGGCAAAAGGCTTCACCTTTTCTTCGGTATGAAATTAGTGGAGGGGATCTTTTCCAAGGTGGGAGAAGACGTATTCCTTCTAAAGCTCAAGAAAGAAGTGGTTGCCTACAGAGGGGATAAGGCTTTGGTTCTCAAATCTTCGGGGGAGGTTGTAGGTTCCTTTGAGGTTTTGCACCCTGCACCCAAAAGGTTGAGCAAGAAGTTTATTAGGGAAAACCTGCACCTTCTCAAAGACCGCTACGAGGAATATCTGCTCAGGGAACTTTTAGGTGAGGGTCTTTCGCAGGATCTTTT
>WFYH01000136.1 GCA_015490215.1 Aquificaceae bacterium | reverse complement strand
GTTTAATACTCGTTTCTTCACTTAACCTTGTTCCAAATCCACCTGCTAGGATAACTACTTTCATGAAGACTGATTTAGAACTATTATACCCCTATGAATCTTTGTTTAGTTACATTTATATGTGTTTTTTACAAAACAAGAATGAGTTCTTATACATAATCTAAATATATTTGGACTTGAGAGCTACAAGATTGAGTAATAAGCTTAAAAGGTACATTTCCATCAGTATTTGCCGTCTCTTGTATTATCTGTTTATTATGGTTGAACTTATTGAAGCAATTGAAATGATCTTTCATGTCACAAAAACTTTATAAATATTCAGCCTCTCCTTCCGTTTGTTACCTTTATGCTTGATTCCCTCGTTTTTATCCAAAAGGTTTTTGGACAAAGCACTTAGCAACAACTAGCACAACTTAATCCCTACCGAATACATCTCTCGTATAAACTCTTTCTTTTACGTCCTCCAACTCCTTTGAAAACCTGTTAGCTACTATTAAATCCACTTCCTTTTTGAACTTCTCAAGATCCCTCTCAACCTTAAAACCCATAAATTCATCCTCTCTCAAAAGAGGTTCGTATATAAGGACGTTTATATCATTCGCCTTGAGATACTCAATTATTTCTATAAGAGGAGAGGATCTGTAATTGTCAGACCCAGCTTTGGCATTTATACGATAGACCCCTACTGTCTTTGGCTTCCTCTTTAAAATCTGTTTAGCTATGTAAAACTTCCGTGCCAAGTTTGATTCAATGGTAGCCTTGAGTAAATATGCTGGAACTCCGTTTTCTTGAAAATTTGCAAGAAGTTGTTTTGTGTCCTTGGGAAGGCAGTAACCACCATACCCAAAGGAAGGATTATTGTAATACATGCCTATTCTGGGATCCAAACACACACCCTCTATTATCTCCCGAGCGTTGAGTCCATGGCTCTCTGCAAAGGTATCAAGTTCATTAAAGAAAGCAACCCTCATGGCAAGGTAAGCGTTGGCAAAGAGTTTGATGCTTTCCGCCTCCGTAGATCCAGTAAAGAGAACGGGAACATCCTTTTTTATGGCTCCCTCTACGAGAAGGCGGGCAAACTCTTTTGCCTCTTTGGATGTATCTCCCACAACTATTCGGGACGGGTATAAGTTATCATGGAGCGCCTTTCCTTCCCTGAGGAATTCGGGGGAAAAGATGATTTTATCGGTTCCGAACTTCTCCCTCATCTTCTTTGTAAAGCCTATAGGGACTGTGGACTTTATTACTACGGTTGCGTCGGGATTTATAGATCTGACCTCTGCAATGACTGTTTCCACGGATTTGGTATCGAAGTAGTTAGTCACAGGGTCGTAATCGGTCGGTGTGGCGATCAGGACGAAGCGGGCACCTTTGTATGCTTCTTCTGGATCAAGGGTAGCTTTGAGGTTTAGGGGTTTATTTTTGAGGTAGTATTGGATGTCTTTGTCAAGGATGGGTGATTCCTTCCTGTTAATCAGTTCCACCTTGGTTGGGTCTATGTCCTTGATAACCACCTCATTGTTTTGTGCTAAGAGGATAGCGTTAGAGAGACCGACGTAACCTGCACCTGCTACAGCTATTTTCATCCCATAAGTGGAGATTTTTATGGTTGCGGGGGCGGGATTTGAACCCGCGACCTCCGGGTTATGAGCCCGGCGAGCTACCAGGCTGCTCCACCCCGCATATATTAGTATGCATCAAAGATCTTTGAGCTTCAAGGGGTGGTAGGACGTTTTTATAGAACTTTATCTAACAGAACCACCAAGAAAAAGGCGATGCTAACGTAGCCGTTAACCGTAAAGAAGGCTTTGTTTAACTTTGAAAGATCCCACGGCTTTACAAGGGAGTGTTCGTAAACCAAGAAGGCGCCGAGGACTACGAGACCTGCAAAGTATATAAAACCGAGCCTGTCGGAAGCTATGCCCAGAAAAACTAAAAAGAGAAAAGTTGCCAGATGAAGAAGTCGGGAAACCTTAAGGGCTGTTTCTATCCCGTGCTTTGCGGGTAAAGATCCTATCCCGTGCTTTCTGTCAAATTCATAATCCTGAATGGAGTAGAGGATGTCAAAGCCCGCTACCCAAGTTGCCATAGCAAACCCTAGCAAGAGAGCTTGGGTGGATACTCTCTCGTTTAGGGCGACATCCACAGCTACCGGGATGAGAAAGTAGACAAGTCCAAGAAAAACATGAGGATAGTTTGTAAAGCGCTTTGCCTTCGGGTAAATCCCCAGAAGGAAGATAACCACCGGGGAAAGGAGAAAGGCAAGAAAATTCAGCATAAGTGTGCTAAAAACGAAAACTGCCCCGCTGAAGTATATGAGCCTTTTTACCTCTTCACGGGTGACCCTCCCCGCAGGGAGGGACCAATCCTTAGTTCGTGGATTGAGTCTGTCTATATCTTCGTCCAAGAGCCTGTTAAGAGCCATCCCCAAGGTTCTGGCGCTTACGAGAGCTACAACTATCCAGAATATTTGCCACAGAGTGGGCGCTCTCTCGTAAAGGATAAGAACGCTGGCTAACGCAAAGGGAAGAGCAAATATGGTATGTTCAAACTTTATCAGGCGTGCGTATTCTGCCAGCTTGGTCATAAAGGTTTATATTACATAAAACCGCACTTCCAAGTGGATCCCTCAAGGGTTTCCTTTTTATACTGGGTAAGCTTTAGAATGTCTTTGATCTCTTCGGTTTCCTTATCAAGGAACAACTTCAGAAGATCCGCCATAAGCAGATAGAATTTCTCTTCGGTAGCTTCTTTAACCTTTTGAACGAATATCTCATACCATCTCCCGAGGTGATCCCTGAGGAACTTCACCCGTGCGTCGGCTACGACTGACACACCCTCTTGATCTCCCTTCTCTTTCAGAAAGTGTTCCTTTTGATAGAGGTAGGAAAGAAATTCAAGTTCCGCAACAAGGCTGTCGGGTTCCAAAGGAGCTTTGAGCTGCAGACCGAAGGCTCTATAGAAACCTTCAAGGTCGGACATCTCAAGAGATCTGCGTGCCATCTTGTCAAGCTCATAGGAGGTTTCCCGTGCAGGTGCCTTCATCTCCGTCTCAAAAAGGGATGTGTATTCTCCCTGAACATCCATAAGTCTGCTCTCTACCGCAGAGATCTCCCTCGCAAGGTCCTCAACCGAGAAGTTGAGTCCCAAGGTTCTCAGAACTAAAGCCAAGTCTCCCAACGCCCCCTTAAGCTCTCCCAAGGATTCCTTGGAAGGGTAAGAAAAGGCGAGGGCGAGGAAGCGCGACAGGAAAGCTTTTTCTATAAGCATACCGCCCTCTCCTTTACTCTATCCTGAGCTTTATCCACTGGTAGCTGAGAACCTTCCTCGCACCCCTGTGCCCCGAGCTACCGTCCCAAACGGCAAAGGTAACATAGGTGGTCTTACCGGGTCCCCAATCGGGATTGCTGGTGCTCTCCTCTACGAACTCCCTCTTTATTACCACATACCACTTTCCGTTCTTGTATACACCCTTTCCTTCCGCACCTTGGACATCCTTCCAAGTGGATGAACCGTAGCCTTCTGCAACCACCTCCCTGACGGGTGTTTTGAAGGTGTTTTTCCTGAAGACCTTTTCGCCCCCTATGTAGGCGAGGGCGTATTGGTTAGCCCAATCTTCGGGGTATTTGTAGGGAGGTTTTGCATGGGGATACCAGTCGTAGGCGTAGTTGGGGTGTAT
>WFYH01000135.1 GCA_015490215.1 Aquificaceae bacterium | reverse complement strand
TTGAAATCACAGGCATACTGTGGGAAAATTTTTAGTCCTATCTTTCAAGAGGAGGAAGAAACCATGAACGGCGTACTTGAGAAGGTAAAAAAGCGCTATCTGCCCAAGAAGGACTATCCCCCTTTCAAGGTTGGAGATACCATAAGGGTTCACTACAGAATAAAGGAAGGAGACAGGGAAAGGATCCAGCCCTTTGAGGGAGTTGTCATAAGGATAAGGGGAAGCGGCATGGACAAAACTTTCACCGTCAGGAAAGAGTCCTACGGTGTGGGAATAGAGAGGATTTTTCCCTACTACAGCCCCAATATAGAAAAAATAGAGGTTGTCAAGATAGGAAAGGTCAGAAGGGCAAAACTTTACTTCCTCAGGGAGCTTAAAGGAAAAGAGGCTCAAAGGAAGATAAAGGAAATCAAAAAGTGGGAATACGAAGCGATGCAGAGGAGGAAGGAAGAAGCCAGAAAACAGAGGGAACAAGAAGCTCAGCAGGAAAGCACTTCATGAAGCCCTTTAAGGGAGAAAGGATATTCACCCCAGGTCCCGTAGAGCTTCCTGATGCCATAAGAGAGGTTCTCGGTCGCCAGATCATTCATCATAGGACGCCAGAGTTTACCCAAGCCTTCCTTGAAACGAGGAACTTGTTTAAAAAGCTCGTCGGGTGTCCGGAGGAGAATTTTGTATTCTTTGCTTCCTCTGGAACCGGTGCTATGGAAGCTGCAGTTTTAAACTTCTTCAGGGAGGGAGATAAAGTTGTAGCCATCGTAGGGGGAAAATTCGGTGAAAGATGGGCAGAGCTCGGCAAGCGGTGGGGACTTGAAGTTGTAAAGCTAAACGTTGAATGGGGAAAGAGCGTTGATCCCGAAAAGGTAGAAAACCTGCTCAAGGAAAATCCGGACTGCAAAGGAGTTCTCGTTCAGATGTCCGAATCCTCCACGGGTGCACTTCATGACGTCAAAACTCTTGGTGAAATAACCGGTAAAAGTGATGCTTTGCTCGTCGTTGATGCAATAACCGCTCTCGGTGTTTACGATATAAAGCCCTGTGAATGGGACATAGATGTCCTCGTAGGTGGATCTCAAAAAGCCTTTATGCTCCCGCCGGGACTTTCTATGCTGTGGTTTTCAGAAAAGGCTAAAGAGAGACTAACCGACAGGGCATACTACTTTGACATCAGCGGGGAACTAAAAAAGCAAATTGAAGGACAGACTGCCTTTACACCTGCCATAACGCTGATACTTGCTCTCAGAGAGTCACTAAATATACTCCTCTCTGAAGGTATGGAAAAGGTAGAGAAAAGATATAGAGTGATGGCGGAGGGAGTAAGAAGAGCAGTCCAAGCACTCGGTATGAAGGTTTTTCCGGAGAAACCCACTATATCCCTTACCGCCGTTTTTCCTGATGAGCTGGACGCTGATGCCCTAAGGAAAGAAATGCTGAAAATGGGGGTAAGAGTTGCGGGAGGTCAGGGCAAGCTGAAAGGAAAGATCTTTAGAATTTCCCATATGGGGATGGATCTTCTTGATATGCCTGTAGTTCTGTCTGCCTTAGAACTTGCCCTAAAGCGCTTGGGCAGGGATATAAAGCTCGGCAGCGCCGTAGGTGCTTATCTTGAAGCCGTGAATGAGTAAGCTTCCTCTTTCCGTGGCGATAATAACTTACAACGAGGAGGACATAATAGGGAGAACCATAGAATCTGTAAGGGACATAGCCAAGGAAATCATAGTTGTAGATTCCCACTCCACAGACAAAACGAGGGAAATAGCCCGTGATCTCGGAGCAAAGGTTTTTGAAGAGGATTGGAAAGGCTACTCCGCTCAAAAGAATTCCGCCTTAGAAAAGTGCACTCAAGAGTGGGTTCTCTTTATAGACGCTGACGAAATTGTCTCTGATGAGCTTAAAAAATCTATCATCAAGGAGCTATCCTTTCCCACGGCGGATGGTTACATGATCAACAGAAGAGTATATTATTTGGGTGACTTCCTCAGATACGCATGGCAACCCGAGTGGCGCCTGCGCTTGGTTAGAAAATCTGCCAACCCGAGATGGGTAGGAGATACTCATGAAAAACTCCTCATAGACTCGGTTAATATTAAAGAACTTAAGGGCGATCTCCTTCACTTTACATACAAGAGTTTAAAGCACCAAATGATGAAGACCGTAGAATTTGCTCTCTATGCTGCAGAGGGTAAAGGTAATACAAAGGTGAATTTTTTTAGAGATATTGTCTTGAGACCTATATGGGCTTTTCTTAGAACATTTATTCTGAAGAAAGGTCTACTTGATGGAAAAAAAGGTTTTATGGTTGCGGTAAGCGCCTATATGTATACCTTTATGAAGTATTCTTTCCTATACGAAAGGAATTTAAAAGAAACTTTAGGCGAAAAGCTATGGCAGAGAAAATAAGTGTAGTTATACCTGTATACAACGGAGAAAAGTTTATAAAAGAAGCTATAGAAAGTGCTCTTAACCAAACTGTTTCCCCCTCTGAGATAATAGTTGTTGATGACTGCTCCACAGATAGAACTGAGGAGGTAGT
>WFYH01000134.1 GCA_015490215.1 Aquificaceae bacterium | reverse complement strand
TCGGGAGTAAGGTTCCACTTGAGAAAGTGAACTACGGAAGCCTTTCCTTCTTCATAATCCATCTTGCTCTTTTCATCGGCTTTTGCCTTTATGGTGTATTTATTGCCTATGTGAAGATACACTGTATCGTGGATGCCCACAAGCTTGGGTAGGGTCTCCCTTCTCTCTTGAGCATCGGGTATCTCTATAAACATTGTTGCAGAAAGCTGGTTCTCTTCAGGGATGAGCTCGTTGTAGGTGTCTATTTCAAACTGGATGTCTTCCTCTTTGACCATGCGCTCTGCCCTTACCATTTCTTGGATCTGGAACCATACGGTGTCGTAGTTCTCAAAGACAAAGGTAACCTTATCGCCTACGTGCACCCTTCTCTTCTTCTTAAGCTGGGCTATCTCCCTTATCTTTTGGTCTCTGATCTTTTCATACTCGTAGATGTTTAGAATGTCCTTAAACTCTACCTTCCTCATCTTACCACCCTCAAAGAGAAAATTTTTTATCCGCCTCCGTAAGCTCTGTAAAGCACCTCCACAGGATGGAGGGGCTCTTTGCCCGTTCCGAGTTCTATCATATTTCCTGCAAGGGGGCACTCGGTAACGTATAGGTCGGCGTCCTGAGCTTTCAGGTCATCAAATAGCCTCGTTCCCACTTTGTAAGCGTGGTCAAAGGTTTCCTTTTTGACCCCAAAAGTTCCATCGTGACCTGAACATCTGTCCACCACCCTCACTTTGGTATTGGGGATAAGTCTAAGAAGTGCCACACCCTTGTAGCCTACGTTGAGGGATTTAAGGTGACAAGGTATGTGGTAGGCAATATTCCCCATGGAGACTTTAAAGTCCGTATTGAACTTACCCTCTTCTTTGAGCTTCCAAAGATACTCATTGAGATCGTAAACCCTTTCGGATAAAGCCTTTGCATCTTTATCGTTGGGAAGGAGCAGGGGGTATTCGTATTTGAGCTGGAGCGCACAGGTAGGGATGGGAACCAATACATCGTAGCCCGCATCAAGATAGGGTTTTAGGATCTCTATGTTTCTTTTGGCTTTTTTCTGGGCACTTTCAAGGTCTCCTATGTCAAAGTAGGGAATTCCGCAACATTCCTGCTCTTCGGGTAGTTCAACGAACACATCGTTCTTTTCAAGAACCCTGACAAGGGCTATACCCTTCTTCAAAAAGTTGTAGTTTATAAGGCAGGTAGAAAAGAGAACCACTCTTCCACCATCACCCCTTACTGGCTTCCTGTTCTTTCTAAACCAACTTCTGAAGTCAACCTCGTTAAAAGAAGGCAGCTTCGCTCTTTTGTCTATTCCCATAAAGTTTTCAAGGATTACCCTAACAGGTTGTGCGTTCATTAAAGCATTTACAACCTTAGCCTGAGGACCCACATTTAGCTTGCCGTTGAGGTCAGTATTTGCCATAAGGCGCTCTGGAAGCTTTGCCTTTTCCTTTTTAAACTTTATGGCTTTGTATCTCAAAGAAAGGTGGGGAAAATCTAATTTCCACTCGTGGGGCGGTGTGTAGGGGCATCTGAAATAACATTGCTTGCAGTGAAAACAAAGGGCTAAGGGCTTTTCCAGTTCCTCACGGGAAAGTTTATCTAAATCGTCGTCGTGGCGGTCTACCGCATCAAACAGGGCGGGAAACGAGGGACAAAAACTTACACACATACGGCAGTCTTTACACTTTGAGTAGACCCTTTTTGCCTCTTCCCAAAGGGCTTCCTCATCGTAGAATTTCGGATCAGTTAATTCAAAATTAAATTCCTTCGTTCCACCTATGCCCGATTCATACATGGGACTATCCCCTTAATGATAGCAGAGGGAGGGAAGAAACCCTCCCGAAGGTTTGGCTTAGGTAGAAGCCTTATACTGCTCAAGGGCTTTCTGGAATCTTCCGGCGTGGGACTTCTCAGCCCTTGCAAGGGTTTCAAACCACTCGGCTATCTCGTCGAAACCCTCTTCCCTTGCCACCTTAGCGAATCCGGGATACATCTCGGTGTATTCGTAGGTCTCACCGGCTATGGCGGACTCAAGCATCTCCTCAAGCGAGTTTATGGTCTTTTCGGTTGCGGGATCTACCCCGCCGTATTTCCTCATCATATCCAAGTGCCCGAAGGCGTGACCGGTTTCACCCTCGGCGGTTTCCCTGAATATGTTAGCTATGTCGGGGTATCCCTGAATGTCTGCCTCTCTGGCAAAGTAAAGATACCTTCTGTTAGCCTGAGATTCTCCGGCAAAAGCTGCCTTGAGATTTTCAAGGGTCTTGGTTCCCTGCAGGCTCTTGCTCATGGTCTTCACCTCCTTTTTGGTTTTTATCCATTAATTATTATATGAAAAAAATTTTCAAAATGCAAGCTCTACGAAATCGGCCACAGCTCCGCTTACTATCAGGTTAAGATAATCTCTGCCGATGGCTCTCTTTGAAAGGGTTCTCATAATCGGTGTGGGCTTCATGGGGGGCTCTTTAGCTTTAGCCCTGAGGAGAAAGAACATCGCAACCAGAATTTACGGTTTAGACATAAATCCTGACAGTATTCGGAAGGGCTTGGAGAGAAAAGCCATAGATGAGGGTTCGGTGAATATAGAGGATATTTCTTCCTTTGATCCGGATCTCGTGGTTTTAGCTTCACCCGTGAGAACCTTTAGGAAAATTGCCGAGGACCTAAGGGGGAAGATAAGTTCTTCCTGCATAGTGACCGACCTCGGTAGCGTAAAGGGTCACTTGGTTTTTGAGCTTGAAAAGATTTTGGGCAGCAGATATGTGGGAGGTCACCCCATAGCGGGGACTGAAAAATCAGGCGTTGAGCACAGTTTGGAGGATCTTTTTGAAGGAAAGAAGGCGGTTATAACGCCTACAT
>WFYH01000133.1 GCA_015490215.1 Aquificaceae bacterium | reverse complement strand
TTTTATGCAAAACTTTATGAATTTGTAGTTCTCAGATACCTAGCTAAAGGCTATCTGCAAGTGATGGAAGCGATATGACAAAGGTACTAATTCTTACGGAAGGTGGGCAGAATATAGGCTTTGGACATGTCACAAGAATGCTTGCTATTTATCAAACCTTTGAAGAAAAAGGAATAAAACCTAAAATTCTTGTAAAAGGTGACAACTCTGTTAAATCGATGCTTAAAGGTGCGGATTGGGAGATCTTTGATTGGATTGAATATCTAGATGAACTTAAAAGCAAATTTGGTAACACCGACATACTTCTGATAGACAGCTATCTTGCTCCAAAAGAAATATACGAATATCTTTCAAGGTTAGCAAAAGTGCCTGCATATTACGATGATTTTGGGAGGATAGAATACCCCTGTGGCGTGGTGATAAATGGAAACATACACGCTGAACTTATAAACTATCCTGAAAATCCGTGTGTGAACTACCTCTTAGGAGTTCGCTATCTTCCTATGAGAAAGGAGTTCTGGGGAAACATAAAGAAAACTATAAGAAAGAAGGTGAAAAACATATTGATAACCTTCGGTGGAGAGGATTTAAGAAATTTGACACCTAAAATTCTTAAGGCTTTGGTGGATAATTTCTCCAAACTTACTAAAATAGTGGTAGTGGGTAAAGGATTTAGTGAAAAAACAATTAGAGAATGTGAATATATAGCTGACGAAAATTCAAAGATAATATATTATCCAGATGCACAAACAATGAAGAATCTTATGCTTGAAGCTGACATAGCTATATCAGCAGGAGGGCAAACTTTATACGAACTTGCAAGAGTGGGAGTTCCCACAATAGCTATAATAGTTGCAGATAATCAGGAGATGCAGGTTAAAGTTTTTTTTGAAAAAGGTTTTCTTCACAGATTCTTTTACTGGGATAGGCTAGAAGAATCGTTGCTTCTAAAATCTATAAAAGAACTTATGGATTTTTCTGTGAGAAAAGAAAAAAGTAATGTAGGTAGAGGTATAGTCAATGGCAAAGGAGCACATATAATAGTAGAGGGACTTATAGCATGCTTGAAAAAATAGTTATATCCACTATAAAGAGCTGGAATGTAGATAATGCTCTTAGGCTGAAAGATTTACTTGCGGGTAAATATGAAGTTTATGTGATAAAATCTAGGGGGGAGTTAAAACCAGATATTATTAAGAAAATAAATCCAATCTACATATTTTTCCCGCACTGGTCTTGGAAAATTCCTAAAGAAATATACGAAAACTACGAATGTATTGGCTTTCATATGACAGACCTTCCCTTTGGAAGGGGAGGAAGTCCACTACAAAATTTAATAGAGCGAAAAATTTATAATACAAAGATAACAGCTTTTAGAATAACTAAGGATTTGGACTCTGGGGATATATATTTAAAAAGAGATCTGTTTATAGGGCTTGGCAATGCTGAAGAGATATATATGCTTGCTTCTGAAATAATTTTCTTTGATATGATTCCTCATATTCTAGAAAATAGACCAACACCTAAAAAGCAAGAAGGTAAAGTTACTTCCTTCAAAAGAAGGAGACCTGAACAGAGTGATTTGATGAAAAGTAATGTTTCAAATCTACAGGAAGTGTACGACTTTATAAGAATGCTTGATGCTGAAGGATATCCTAAAGCTTTTATAAAAATGGGAAAGTTAAAGATAGAATTTTTAGAAGTTCATAGGAAATACAATAAGGTAGTAGGAAGATTTGAGATAACGGAAGAACCATGAAGAATAAAAGGATTCTTATTGTATGCGCTCATCCAGATGATGAGGTTCTAGGGTGTGGGGGGACGATCGCAAAACTTGTAAAAAGAGGTTGTGAAGCTTTCACCCTTATTCTTGGTGAAGGTATAACATCGCGTTACTTGAACAAAAATACGGATAATAAGGAAATAAAGAAAGAGCTTAATTTGCTTAAAAAGCAAGCTATTAGAGCGAATGAAATTTTAGGAGTTAAGGAGGTTTTCTTTAAAAACTTCCCTGATAATAAGTTTGATTCAATAGATTTGCTTGAAATAATAAAAGCAATAGAAGAAGTGAAGAGGGAAGTAAAACCAGAAATTATATTTACACATTCAAGACACGATTTGAACAAAGATCACAGATTAACTTATGAGGCGATGCTTACTGCAAGTAGACCCTTAGTAGAGGAAACAGTAAGGAGCATATACTCTTTTGAAGTTTTATCCTCAACAGAGTGGAACTACCCCCAAGGCTTCTCACCAAATCTTTACTTTGACATAGAGGAGACACTTGAGATTAAGTTAGAAGCTATGAAGGCTTATAGTTTAGAGCTTAGAAGGTTTCCACACCCAAGATCCGTTGAGGGTGTAAAGATAAAAGCTTCCCAAAGAGGAATGGAGATAGGGTTAAGGTATGCGGAAGCTTTTGAAGTTATAAGAGATGTCAGAAGATAGGATAAAAAGGTTTCTTCACTCAGACCTTGAAATTGAAGAATATAAACTGTTGAATTTTGTTAATCTTTCCAACGAAGATATTGAAATGATTAGAGTGTGGAGAAATCATCCAAATGTAAGAACATGGATGTATTCACAACATAAAATAGGGAAAGAAGAGCATATATCTTTTGTAGAACATTTAAAAAAATCATATGATAGTGCTTACTGGCTAGCTGAAAGTGAAAGCAATCACTTGGGTGTTCTATATTTGAATAGAATTAATCTAAGACACAAACATGCTTATATGGGACTTTATACAAATCCTTTTCAGAAAGTTTCTGGTGTTGGAAAAATACTTGGTAGATTAGTAATAAGGTTAGCCTTTGATATCCTTGATTTACATACTCTAAAGCTGGAAGTTATGGAGGATAATGAGAGAGCTATAAAACTGTACACCAAGTTAGGCTTTAAAGAGGAAGGCAAGCTGAAAGAGTTTGTAAATAGAGATGGTAAATGGATAGACGTAATCGTAATGGGTATAATAAATCCCAAACACAAATAAGCTATATTAATAGAAGTCTGCAAAGAGGATACTGCTATGGATCTCTTTAGAACTTTAAAAGAAAAAGTATTTATCGTTGCCGAGCTTTCCGCAAACCATGCTCAGGATTTGAACCTTGCCAAAGAGACAATCCACGCTATGAAGGAAGCAGGTGCGGATGCGGTAAAGCTTCAGACTTACACACCGGATACAATGACAATTAACAGTAGGAAAGAACACTTCTTAATAAAACAGGGAACTCTATGGGACGGGAAAACTTTTTACGATTTATATAAGGAAGCTTACACACCTTGGGAGTGGCATGCAGAGTTAAAGGAACTTGCGGAGAAATTGGGTCTTGTGTTTTTTTCAACGCCTTTTGACAAAACCGCAGTTGACTTTTTAGAAGAGCTCAATGTTCCTATTTATAAAATAGCTTCCTTTGAAATAACCGATATTCCCCTCATAGAATATGTGGCTTCAAAAGGAAAACCTGTAATAATCTCTACGGGGATTGCTACCCTATCCGACATAGAGGAGGCTGTAAATGCCTGCAGGAGGGTAGGAAACGATCAGATAGTTCTTTTAAAGTGTGTATCTACCTACCCGACGCCTTTGGAAGATGTCAATTTAAGAACCATACCCAACATGGCGGAAACCTTCGGGTGTCCCGTGGGGCTTTCTGATCACACCCTCGGCATATCTGTCCCCATAGCTGCGGTAGCCTTGGGAGCAAGGGTTATAGAGAAGCACTTTATTCTCTCTAAAGACATAGACTCACCCGATAGGGAGTTTTCTCTTACTCCAGATGAGTTTAAAGAGATGGTAAAGGCGGTTAGGGAGGTGGAAAAAGCCCTCGGGAAGGTCACTTACGAGCTTACGGAGAAGATGAAAAAGAGCAGGGAATTTGCAAGGTCTCTGTTTGTGGTGAAGCATATGAAAAAGGGAGAAGTCTTTACGGAGGAGAATGTAAAATCTATCAGACCGGGTTACGGTTTGCACCCTAAGTATTTGAAAGACATACTTGGCAAAAGGGCAAGGAAGGATATAGAGAAAGGAACACCTCTTTCTTGGGATTTAATTGATTAAGCGGCTACCTCCTCTTTATCCCCTTGGGCAGCAGCAGAGCTATTAGGACAATGAGTAGTCCCAAGATTACTCCGTGAAATTCAAGGAACTGACTCCATACTACTTCCGAGACGGTCTCAAGTAAGAAGGCACCTATCACGGGTCCCGTGGTTGTCCCCACGCCGCCCAGAAGGAGGGCTACGAAGATCTTTACCGACAGGATAGGATCAAAAACCGAAGTAGGGTCTATGTAGGTCACCCAAAAGGCGTATACACTTCCGCACAGACCTGTTACGAAAGCCATGAGGGTAAAGGAGACACTCTTAAAAAGAACAGTGTTCACTCCGAGGCTTTCGGCGGCAAGCTCATCCTCCCTTATGGCTTTCAGGGCGTAGCCGAAAACCGACCTTTCCACATAAAGATTAAGTCCGAAGGCAAGGAGGGAGAGACCCAAAAAGAGGTAGAAGAACAGATGTCCCTCAAGGAAACCTCTGTATATGGGCAGGTTTATACCTTCCGCACCACCAGTTATCTCAAGATTTGCGGTCATCTCCCCGAGGGCGAGCTGGAGGGCAAGGGTGGCTATCGCAAAGTAGTGGCTCTTTAATCTCATGACCACGGGGGCAAAGAAGAAGGCTACAAGGGCGGAAAGAACACCTCCCGAAAGGACGCTTACCAAAAGGGGAAGGTGTATATCCCTTGAAAGGATACCTGCCGTATAGGCTCCTATCCCGAAGAAGGCTACGCCCCCGAAGGCAGGGTAACCCGTATAACCGAGCAGTATGTTCTGCGCCAGCGCCAGAGAGACCATCATCAGGATGGAGCTAAGAACCCTGAGGATGTAACCCTCGGGTAGGACCCCATCAAAAAGACCGAGCAAAGGTGGGACCAAAGCCAAGAGACCAAATACCAGAAGGACTCCCTTCTCCCACCTATCCATAATACTTCCCGCCCAAAAGCCCCCGAGGTCTGAAAATAAGAACGAGAACCATCACTATCAGTGAGGCAAAGAGCTTCCAACTTTCCCCCGCATAAAAACCCACAAACATCTCAAGGGTGGCTAAGAAGAGACCCCCTACGAGGGCGCTTTCAACCTTTCCCAGCCCTCCTATCACGCTGACCAAAAAAGCCTTTACCGTAAGCACGCCTCCATCAAAAGGTGTAAAACCCTGAAGGAGTCCGTAAAGGTTTCCTGAGGAAAAGGCTATACCTGCTCCTATACCCGAGGCAAGAAGAAGAACCCGTGAGGGGTCAATTCCCACTAACTGAGCACCTTCCCTGTCAAGAGCCACCGCTCTGATAGATCTTCCCGTCCATGTGAACTTCAGGAAAAGAAAGAGACCTGCGGTCAGGACAAGGGCTACCCCAAAGACTATTACCTTTACAAGAGAAACTATAAACGGACCGACGATAAAGCTCTCTTCCGCATAGGGCGCATCTATTGACCTTATGTCCGCCTTGAAGATCAGGTTCAAAAGGTGCGCTAAAAATATATCAAGCCCGAAGGTCAGAATCAGCACCATAAAGGGTTCAAGCCCCATGGCTCTGTCTATCAAGAACCTGTGAACCGCCAAGCCGAACAAAAAACCGCATCCGAAACTGAGGGGCAAGGCGATAAGTGGGTCCAAACCGAGACCTGTATACAGCGAGTATGCAAAGTAGGAACCCACCACCACAAAGGAGCCGTAGGCAAGGTTTATGATTCCCAGAACCCCCCAAGTGAGGGAAAAACCCAAAGACATAAAGCCGTAAAAGGCTCCGAGCAAGAGGGACTCAAGCAGGAGCTGGAGGACTATATCCATCAGAGGTTGAACTTCTTCATGTTCTCCTCTATCCTTTCGGTGCTCTTGAGAATCTCGGTGACATTCTCCCTGATTATGTCAACCGCCCTGCTCTGCTCCTCCATTGCGGTGGCGATGGCGTCTATGACCGAGACTATCTCCTTAGAAACCTTTTCTATGTTGGAGAAGCTCTGAACCACCTCTTCGGAAGCGCTTTTACCTTCTTCAACGGTTCCGAGGGTCTTTTCAACGAGAGAAGCGATCTCCTTGGCGGCGTTGCCCGAAATCTCTGCCAATCTCCTTACCTCGTCCGCAACAACCGCAAAGCCCCTTCCCATCTCCCCGGCTCTTGCCGCCTCTATGGCAGCGTTCAGAGCCAATAGGTTAGTTTGCTCTGCTATGGTAACTATGGTTTCGGTTATCGAACTTATATCCTTGCTCACCTTAACAATGTTTGCCATCGTTGAGTCCATAAGCTCTACCTTGGTTTTACCCTTCTCTATGGCTTCTTCCATATCGGAAGAGATGGACCTTGCCCTGAAGGTCTCTTCGGAAATTTGCCTTATAGCTTCCGAGGTTTCATCCACAGAGGTGGTGATGCTCGCTATATTTGAGGTCACCTCCGCTATATCGTCTCTTATACCTATAAGAAGGTTCTGAAGATCGTTCAAGGAAGAGTTTATGTAGTCCACCAGTTCGCTGAGATCACCCTTATAAACGTTCTCTATCCTCGTCTTCAGATCACCTCTGGCTACCTGTGACATCACCTCCTTTATGGAGTTCACCGCCCTTTGAAGGTTCTCCAGAGAAAGGTTTATGTTGTCCACAAGGACCTTTATATCGCCTTTATAGTTTCCTTCAACCCTCCT
>WFYH01000132.1 GCA_015490215.1 Aquificaceae bacterium | reverse complement strand
GTGTGAAGGTGGTAAACGATATCGTGGTGGACATAGACTTCTCCAAAAGAAAGGTTCATCTCTCTTCTGGCTACATAGAATACGACTACCTGATCCTCTCACCGGGGATTGAATACGACCTTGAAGAAAACCCCCAGTATAAAGAAGCCCTCTGGTTCTTCCCGCCCGCCTTCAGACCCGGAAGCGAACACCTTTACCTAAAAAGGCTTTTGGAAGAATTTGAAGGGGAAAACATAGTTATCACCGTTCCCAAGATGCCCTACCGCTGTCCCCCAGCACCTTACGAGAGGGCGGCGCTGATTTTAAGCTACATAAGAGAGAACGGTCTTAAGGCTCACATGTATTTCATAGATGCCAACAAGGAACCTTCCATCCTTAAAGAGGGTTTCATGAAAGCTTACTATGATTTTTACAAGGGAAGTGCCACCTATATAACAAATGCCCACATAAAGGACATAGACGTAGGGTCAAAGAAGATAGTCACCGATAAGGGGGAGGTTAAATTTGACTTCGGGTCAATAATACCGCCCATGAGGGCACCCAAGTTCTTGGAGGAGATAGGGCTTTTAAAAAAGGGTCAAAAGTGGGTTAAGGTGGATCCCCTGACCTTTGAAAGCTCCTTCCGCAACGTCTTTGTCATAGGGGATGCCTGTAAGTCCTACCTTCCCAAGAGTGGATACGCTGCCAACTCTCAGGCTAAGGTGGTTGCAAAGATAGTAGCTTCCCGCATAAGGGGTAAGGAGCAGGGCGGTGAACTTATCCAGCATGGCATATGCTATGCGATGGTTAACATGAAGTCCGCCATAATGGCCGAGGTTGAATACAGATACAACATAAAAACGAGGGAGATCAAGAAGATAAGAAGGGAAGATAACACATGGAAGGTTTCCACCGCTAAAAGATACTACGAGTGGGCAAGAGGACTTTGGCGTGACATGTTCCTATGATCTACACTATATAGGGTGCACAGGGATAGAAGCTTCTATCTGATACAGAACGTAGACACCGCCCTCAGAATGATCTTCCGCCTTGAGAGGGAACCCCTGAGTCTTGAGGAGCTTTCCGAGTTTCTCAACATGAAAAGAGAAAGGTTGGAGAAGATGTTGGAAATTTTGATAGACAGGGAGTGGATTAGCTACCACGAAGAGTCGGGAAAGTATATGCTCGGTGTAAAGTGCTTTGAGTTGGAGAGATCCTACTTTGAGCATTTAGACATAAGGCAGATGGCTCGTCCGATACTCAAGTCCGTTTCCTCAAGGCTCAGAGAAAACGTTTACCTTACCACCCGCATAGGCTACGAGGTTCTCTACATAGAAAAATGTGAGGTTGAAAAGGATGTGGGGATACTTTCACGCTTCGGCAGGGTTCTGCCCATGTATGCCTCAGCCTCGGGAAAGGTGTATCTTGCCCACTTTGATCAGCGCGAGGTGGAAGATTACTTCAAAAAGGTCAGGTGGGTGAGGTTCACCGAAAAGACCAAAACGCCCGAACAAGTAAAGGAAGAGCTTGAACTGATTAGGAAAAGGGGCTATTCCCTGAATTTGGGAGAATACGAAGAGGACGTTGTCAGCATAGCCTGTCCCGTATTTGACTACGCCCAAAAGGTTAACTACACCCTCACGGTGGTAGCCCCAGCCTACAGGGTTCCGCAGGAGGTTTTAACGACAAACTTTAGGGACGTTTTGGTGGAAGCCTCAGAGGAACTCTCAAGGAGGCTTGGGAAACTCTAATCCCAGTAGCCCAGCTTCAGAGATATATCAAGGGCGGCATCCTCCAAGAGGGGCTTAACCTCTTCCCTCACCCTCTCAAGAGAAAGCCTGTATAGGGGTGCCACCACCTCCACCGCACCTATGGGTCTACCCTTGTAGTCCCTTATAACGCAGGCACCTCCAGATATGCCCTTTTCCCTGTCTAGTTCAAAGTCAAAGACAAAACCCATCTCTCCTTTGAGAGCCTTCTTTATAGCCTTTGCGGAACTAACGGGGCTGTTTATCGGGTATCTTCTTCCGAGCCTCGTTTTCACCTTAACGGGTCTTACAGTCTCCTCGGTAGCGACGTAGATGATAAACTGCTGTTTTTCATCCAACATAGCCAAGTTTACCGTCTCCCCTAACTTAAAGCGCAGTGTCTTGAGAACGGGTGCGGAGAGCTTGGTAAGAGGGTATTTGTTTATAAATCCATAGCCGAGTATCAGGCTCCCCACCGAAAGGCGGTATTTTTCCGTCTCCTCTTCCTTTTCCACGAGTCTGTGTTTTTCCAATGTGGCGAGTATTCTGAAAACGTTATTTTTATTGAGGTTAAGCTCTTTGCTTATCTCGGTAACACCGGCAGACCCCCTGTCCATAAGGAACTCAAGGACATCAAGAGCCTTTCGGAGAGCTTTCAACTTACCCTCAGCTCTTCTATCTTCTTTTCAATTTCCGAGAGCTTGCCTTCCAACTCCTTTACCTGTTTCATTACTTCGGGGCAGTAGAATACCTCTCCCTTGGATATGTAGCGGGCTTTCCTTTTTAGCTCCTTTATCCTCCTTCTTATCTTCCTCTTGTCTATTTCATAAAACCATATAGCTATGGCGCTGGCGGTCTTCAGAAGGTCTTTATCGTGCCATCTGAGTTCCCTTTTGAACCTTCTCCTTTCTTTCTGCCCCGCATGGAAGGAAAGGAGCTGGACGGTCTTCTTCCCTTTGGCTTCCTTCACGAGCTGTTCCATCACGCTTCTAAAAGACCCCTGAAACTTCTTTTTGGATCTTCCTATCTTTGCCCAGAGCTCCATTTCCCGCTTCTAAGGTTACCCAAGCTGCGTTTTCCTGCACAGCTCGGGTGCCGGGCTATTTATACCCCGCCTTTTGAAGGGTGTCCACGGACCCGGCAGGCGGCTTTTGGACACCCCCAAAGAAGTCCGATTTTTCCAAAGCAAAGAGGTATTATACCCCCCTTAGCCCGCAGTTGTGATAAAATCCTGAGCTATGGAGTTCGCCTTTTTTGAGGGGAAGTTCGTTCCCATAGAGGAAGCCAACATAAACATCAAGACAAACTCCTTCCACTACGGCACCGCAATCTTTGAAGGTCTCAGGGCTTACTGGAACGAAGATCACCAGCAACTCTACATACTCTTTGCAAGGGAGCACTACGAGAGGCTCATAAAGAACGCCAGATCCCTCTTTATGGAGCTTCCATACGGCGTGGACGATCTGGTGGAGATTACCAAAGAGCTTCTGAGGAAAAACGAAGTAAGACAGGACGTTTACATCAGACCAATCGTCTACTTCAAGGATCTTGCCCTCACCCCCAAGCTGATAGGCTACACACCCGAGATCGCCATGTATACCTACAACTTCGGAAGGTATCTGGACACGTCCAAGGGTATAAGGGTTAAGGTTTCCTCTTGGAGGAGAAACGACGACAACTCTATACCCGCAAGGTGGAAGGTGGCGGGAGCTTACATAAACAGCGCCTTAGCAAAGACAGAAGCTCTAATGTCCGGTTACGATGAAGCTATACTCCTTAACTCTCAGGGTTACGTGGCAGAAGGTTCAGGGGAGAACATATTTCTTATAAGGGACGGTAAAGCTGTAACTCCTTCATACAACGAGCACATCCTTGAGGGGATAACAAGGAGGGCTGTGATAAATCTGCTCAAAAACGATTTGGTGGTAAGGGTTGAGGAAAGACCCGTTGCCAGAAGCGAGCTTTACGTGGCGGATGAGATATTCCTTACGGGAACGGCGGCGGAGGTGACGCCCGTGGTGGAAGTGGACAACCGCAAGGTGGGAAACGGGGAGATAGGGGAAATCACCAAACAGCTTCAGGAAATATACTTCAACGCGGTGAGGGGGAACATAGAAAGATACAGGAGCTGGCTGACACCCGTATATGAGAAGTGAAACCACGGAAGAACTTAGAGAGATAACGGAGTTCCTAAGCGAACACGTCAGAACCTGCTCTTCCCCGGGGATAAGGGCATGTAGGAAGTTTATAAAGGACTTCCTCAAGAAAAATAAGCTGAATTTTTTAACCGAAACCTTTGAGGTTGAGAAGACCGTTCCCGTTGACGGCTACATAGTCGTCAACAGGACCCAGCTTGAAGCCTATCCATTCGTCGGAAGCCCTTGGGGGGAAAGGGAGGCAGACGCGGTCCACGAAAAGGATGACGTTAGGGGAAAGATAGCCCTTGCGAAGGTAAACGGCAGAAGGGAGGCAGATAAGGTCAGGGAGTTGAAGGAAAGGGGTGCAGTCGGGGTTATCTTTTACATGGAAGAGCTTCACTCACCCTTTATAGGAAACATAGAGGAAGGGAGTCTGCCTACCGTGTCCGTTGACAGGGACACCGCCAAGGCGATAGTGGGAAAGAGGATAAAGCTCGTGTCCAAAACCAAAAAAGTGAAGCTGAGGGGTGAGAACATCCTTTTTGATTTGGGGAAGGGACCCTTTATTTACATAACCGCCCACCTTGACACCAAACCCTTCGTCAGGGGTGCGATAGACAACGCCGTAGGTGTAGCCCTACTGCTTATGTTGGCGAAAAAACTCAAGGATTCCTACCTCTACCCCTACAGGCTCAGGTTTATGATAACCGACTGCGAGGAGATGGGTCTTGAGGGCGCAAAGCACCACGTGAAAAATCTGAAGCACGCCTACTACGTGGTGAACATAGACTCGGTGGGCTGGAAGAACCCTGCGGTGATATACAAGGATGCGGAGGGCTACAACGGGGAGCAGATAATGGAAAAGTTCTACAAACACCTGAACGACCTCAAGATCCACATACCCTTCAGGGAAGGAAAAAGGGGCAGAAGCGATCACATACCCTTCAAAAGAAAAGGAGTACAGGCTCTGTTTTTGTCTTCAAACCCCTTCACACTAAGGCACACCTTCTACGACATACCCGAGGCGGTGGACTGGGATGTTGTTGAGATGTGGTTTGAAGTTCTCACCTCTTTCCTTAGGAGGTTTCCAAAGCTGTGATAGTGCCTTTTATCCTTGCCTTGGTTTTTTTCTCATGGTCGGGAACCTTTGAGGAGCTTGAGAAAAGATTGGAAAAGGTAAACACCCTCAGGGCACACTTTATCCAAAAAACAATCTACACTTGGTATCCCAAGCCTGACATAAGCGAGGGGCTTTTCATCTCAATCCGCGGTAAGGGCTTTAGGATAGATTACCTTTCACCTGAGAGGGTTACCATAACCTCCCACAGCGGAAAGACAATCGTCTACAACCATGAAGACAAGGAAGCCCTTGTGAGCGAAAGCGATCAGCCGGCGGTGGTAGAGTCCCTCCTTTTCTTTTCAAAGCCCTTCTCGGAAGTTTTCTCGCTTAAAGAGGAAAGGAAAGAGGGAAGTTACCGCATCTTGGAACTTGTCCCAAAAAAAGAAAGCAAGCAACTCGTGAAACTCCGCCTTTACGTAGACAGTTCCATGAGGGTTAAGAAGGTAGTCTTCTGGGACTCCGAGGGCACGGAAACTATTTTAGAGTTCAAGCGCCTTGAGGAAAATGCACCCGTTACCGAGGATCAGCTCAGGTTGGAACTTCCTAAGGACGCTCACATTCAAAGGGTCAACCCGTCTGAGCCATAGACCTGCTGGTGAGGATCTTTTTCAGAATTGACTGAAAGGTTTCAAGGACGCCTTTGCCTTCTACAGCTACCGCCTCCACGTATTCCGTTCCCCAAGGGTTGCATACGGGCTCCAGCTCGTCTATGGGTAGGGCGTCGGGGAGGTCCCTCTTGTTATATTGGACCACCACGGGAAGAGAGTAAAGATCAAAACCCTGCTCCTTCAAGACAGCTGCGGTTTCCCTGAGAACTAGGAAGTTTATGTTCTCCCTCTCTTTGGAGCTGTCAACCACGAATACGAGACCGTCCACCCCCTTCATTATCACTTTCCTAAGGGGATGGAGCCTGAACTGTCCGGGGGTGGTGAGGACCTTTATGTCTATCTCCTGCCCGTCCAAGTTTATGGAGCTTAAGAACATCTCCACAAAGAGGGTTCTGTTCTCGTCCGTTTCCATAGAGATATAATCGCCCTTAGCCACACCCCGCTCCTTGAGCATATCGTATAGAACCTTAACGTTGGTGCTCTTGCCCGCAAGGGAAGCCCCAAAATAAACCACCTTCAGCTTCATGACAGCCCAAGTATCTGGTTAAGCTTCTCCTCTATAGCCTCGGGGGACATCCTGAGGATGCGTGAGGGCTTGGGTTTTACTTCGGCAAACAGCCCTTCAAGGTCCTTGGCAAGCTCTTTCAGGAAGAGCCTGACAGTTCCCAAAGCCACGTTTTTGGGACACAGGACGCCCACCAAAAACCTGCTTCCCACCCTCCTGACTATGACGTTCTGCTTTTGGCTTTCGTATTGGATTGCGTCTAAGGAGTCTCCCTCCGAGAGCATCTTAGCCATCTCAAAGGCTGCCCCGAAGATACCGCTTATTATGCTGGCAAGGAGTTCCGCTTTAGTTTCATCTAAACCCTTTCCATAGAAAGTGATTATCCTTCCCGCATCGTCCGAGAGGATTACAAGCTCCGCATCGGTTCTTACGACAAAGTTCTTAAGGGCATCTATTATCTTCTTTTCCAGCCTTTCGTCAATTTCGTATTGAATTACGTCAAGCTCCATGGCATCCTCCCCGAAGACATTATGATATACCCCCTCCTTCCTTTATCAACCTCATTTTAGCAGATCCATTACTTTCTTGATGCTTATCCTCATCCTGTCAAAAGCTTCTGCCAGTCTGCCTATCTCGTCCTTGGAGTCTATGGGTATCTTCTGGTCAACGTCGCCCATACTTATCCTCTCGGTGTGCTCTATGAGGGTGTTTATGGGTTCTTCAACGTATTTGCGGAATATCAGATAAGAAATGAAGAAGCTGAAGATTACACCGGTGAATATGATCATGAGTATATAGATACCCAGCTGTTTGTAAGAGTCTACTATGGGCGTGAGATCGTAGCCCAACAGGAGTAAACCTATGTTCCTCTTGGAGTAGTCTATTATCGGCTTAGCCACAACAGCGTAGTGCTCCACTATAAACACCTTATCGGGAACCTCCATAGCCTTGAGTAGGGTGTTCCTCAGTATGGGGTTAGTTTCGTAGTAGAGGAGGTAGTCACCGATCTTTTCCGCCCTTACCGCCCATTCAGAGTGGGTCGCAGCTTTCTTCTTTATGAGGACGACCGTGTCCATGCCCGTTAGCTGTTTGAGTTCGTCAAGGATGGGGTTAAAGGGGGTTATAAGCTCAACCGCTCCCAGATACTCGTTTTTATCAACCACGGGAACGGCGCCCGACACCAATGTTCTCTTGAGACCTACTTCAACGCCCTTTTGGGGTGCACGCCTCTGAGCCACGGTAACGAGGAGCTTCCTGAACTTTGAAGCGTCTATTCCAAACCTCTCGGGGTTCCAAGTCCTGAAGAAGGAGATGGCTACAGGGGCGACGAAGTGGAGCCTCAGGTCGTAGCTGTCGGTGAGCATTTCAAGATCCGATCTCACCTTCACGTATTTGTAGAGGAGGTTTCTCTTTCTTTCCTTGAAAGCTTTCTTTACTTGGGGATCCAAGCTTACAAGGTAGGCAACCGAAAGACCGAGTCTTTCCCTGTTCTTTATCTGCTCCTGAAAGATCTTGTAGCCGTTGTCAAGTATGTCCTTTGCCTGCTTTTGGAGTTGCTGCTGCAAAAGCACGTAACTTAGACCCGCCACCGAACCTATCAAAAGGACGAGGATAATGACGTTCGGGACAACGAACTTCTCTATAAGGGATGCGTTCTTGAAAAATCTCCCTACCATGTCAGCCCCTCCTTTTAGCTTAAGTTAGGAACTATCTCCCTTACCTTAACAATAAATTCCCTTCTTGCTTCCTCTTCGGGAAACTCTTCTTTCAGCCTGTCCACAAGTATGGAAAGCTGGCGTAAGGTCATGTTCCCCTCCTTCAGATGAAACTCTTCAAGGATCTTTTCCCATATAATCCTGCCCACCGGTCCCATCTCCCTTACAAAGAGCGCCTTTATTTTGTCTACACTTTCTGCGGGAACCTCTTGGGTTTCCTCCTTAGCCTTAAGCTCATCGGGTGAAAACTCAAGGGGTTTAAGCTCCACGCTTAGATCAACCTCAAATACGAACCTTTCCTTTCCCGGGAGTCCGTCTATCTTGTCGCTTATTTCCCTCTTTCTTCCCTCATCCCAGATAAAGACTCCCCTCTCTTTAAAGAGGGTGCCCACACCCGTACCCCTGAAGAAGAGATCGTATCTGTAAGTTCCCCGTGCCCCCGTAACTACCACACCGCTGAAGTCCTCGGGGATCTCCTCCGTTTCAAGGTATCTGACACCGCCCCTGCATATTGAGAGAAAGAAGGGTATAAGGTCGCTCTCAAGGGTGTAAAGGGTCACAAAACTCTTGGGAGGTATGACCGAGGAGGCTATGCCCTTTATACCGCTTGTGTCCTTTGATCCCCTCGGACCAACCGCTCCCACGGGTTCGCCCCCTTGAAAGACAACCGTCCCTATCAGACCCGTAGGCGTGTAAAAAGCCGCATAGCCGTCTACATGGCTCTTCTTTGCCAAGAGGAATACCCTGTCTATATCCAAGTAGGTCATGGGTATATCCGACTGAACGGGCGTCCCGCACGGGAAAAGGTTTATCCCCTTTTCTTTAAGAACATACAGACCAGCCTCCTGCAGACCCACCAGATCGTCAAGACCTGTTTCTGCAAGGGTAACCGTTCCCCACTGGCTAACGAACCCAAAGCCGTTGGGGTCCCCGAAAACGGTCCTCCCGTCCTGATGGAAGGCAACGCTCCTTACTGGCTTTCCCTGATGTAGGAGCAGAAAGTCGTCCCTGTCCCAGTAGGAGACGTGCAAAAAGCCCGTCAGCTTCCTCAGGCGGGCATCCTCTAAGAGCTTTTTTAGATCAATGAGCGCTATATCCGTATCTTTGATAAGGTAGGTTTTTAGCATCTCCCCACCCTTTCATATCTCGTCCGAGAATATAACCTCGGGCACCTCCGTTTTTATGATACCCCTTTCCCTGCCCATCTTCAGAAGGAGTCTCACTGCCCTCCTTCCGTCTTCACCGTAGTCTACGGTTCTTTCGTTTACATACATGCTTACAAACTTTTCGGTTCTATTTACATCCTCCTTGAGATCCCTTGCGAAGTCCACAGCGTATGAGAGGGCTTTCTCCCTCTCTTTGAGAGCATATTCAACACTTTTGCGCATGAGCCTTTCTATCCTCTTTATAACCTCCTTACCGAGATCTTTTCTTACTACATTACAGCCCAACGGCAGGGGAAGCCCGGTTTTCTCCTTCCACCACTTACCCAAATCCACCACCCTGTGAAGACCCCTATCCTTGTAAGTAAGCTGACCTTCGTGTATCACAAGACCTGCATCAACTTTTCCCTCTTCAACAGCATCAAGTATCCTGTCAAAGGGAATAACTACGTGCTCAAAGTCGGGTTCGTAGAGCCTTAAGGTCAAAAAGGCTGTGGTCAAGGTTCCGGGGACTGCTATCCTTTTACCCTTAAGCGACTCTAAAGGCTCCTTGGCCACCACAACCGGACCGTAGCCGTCCCCTACACTTCCCCCGCTCGGGAGGACTAAATACTTGTCGGCTACATAAGGGTAAGCATGAAAGGATATAGCTGAAATCTCGTATTTACCCTCAAGGGCAGCTCTGTTTAGTGTTTCTATATCGGCAAGGACATGCTCTATCTCAAAACCCTCAGTGTCTATCAACCCCTTAACGAGGGGGTAAAACATAAAGGCATCGTCCGAGTCGGGGCTGTGAGCTATCCTTATCTTCATTGTGGTAGTTATTATAAGGCCTCTCCTACGGTTTCTCCCAAGAGCTTTTTTACCTTGGCGAAGATCATAAAGTTTTAGCTCAGCTTCAAAATCGCCAAGTAGTCTTAAAGGGTTTGCCTCTTTGCCTCTCTGATTATAGTTCTTCTATTCCACCAAGCAAAAGCTATAACGACTCCCACGAGCGTAAACTGACCTGCGAAAATTGCTACCATTATGTCCACTAAAACCGCTTGTCTATTTGTTCAAAGCGTTTGTCCACTTGCTCAAAGCGCTTGTTTAAATGAAGTAAGACTGAAACCAGAACTTGTATCCCCTAACTTACGGAAGGGGACTTGGGGCGCAGATTTAGTTAAAATTGTAACGGTAAATGGAACATCTCACGCCCGAGCAGATAAAGGAGATAAGGGAGACACTCCTAAGACGCAGAGAGGAGCTTTTGAAATCTGCTTCTCAGCAGATAAAGGATCCTTCCAACGTAACCTTTGAAGGCGGGGATGAGATAGACAGGGCGGATCTGGAAGAGGAAAGGTTTTTGACTTTTAGGATTAAGGGAAGGGAAGCTACGCTTCTTCACAAG
>WFYH01000131.1 GCA_015490215.1 Aquificaceae bacterium | reverse complement strand
TTCCGCTACGCTGACCATAACTGCAAAAGCAAAGGAGCTAAAGGCAAAAGGTATAGACGTTATAGGCTTCGGTGCGGGAGAACCCGACTACGACACCCCGCCTTTTATAAAAGAAGCCTGCGCCAAGGCATTGATGGAAGGAAAAACCAAATATGCCCCCTCTGCGGGAATACCGGAACTTCGTGAAGCCGTAGCCCGAAAGCTCTACGAGGAAAACCGCATAAGCTACAAACCCTCCGAAGTGGTGGTCTCAACGGGCGCCAAGATGATCCTTTTCCTGATCTTTATGACCATCTTAGAGGAAGGGGATGAAGTCCTCCTCCCTAAACCCTACTGGGTAACCTACCCAGAACAGATAAGGTTGTTAGGAGGTGTTCCCGTAGAGGTGGAAACGGATCCGGATAATGGTTTTTCCCTGTCAGCAGACGCCCTTAAGGAGCACATAACCGGCAGGACAAAAGCCCTCGTCCTCAACTACCCCAACAACCCGACCGGTGCCCTCTACAGCAGGCAGGAGCTTTCCCGCATAGCGGAGCTATGCCTTGAAAAAAACATCTTGGTCATATCTGACGAGTGCTATGAGGCTTTCGTCTACGAAGATGAATTTGTTTCCTTTGCTTCCCTCTCAGAAGAGGTGAAGAAGATAACCTTTACGGTAAACGCCTTTTCAAAGACCTTCTCCATGACCGGCTGGAGGGTCGGTTACGTAGCCTGCCCAGAGGAATACGCCAAGAAGATAGCGAGCCTAAACAGTCAAACGGTTTCCAACGTTACCACCTTTGCCCAATACGGTGCCCTTGAAGCCCTTAAAAATCCTGAAGCCAAGAAATTTACAGCCCAAATGAGGGAGGAGTTCAGAAGGAGAAGGGACAGAGCCCACGAGCTTCTCTCTTCTATTCCTGAGGTTAAGGTCTTTAAACCCAAGGGATCCTTCTACATATTCCCTGACTTTTCCCATTACTCGGAAAAAGTGGGCGGGGACATAAGGTTGGCGGAGGTTCTCCTTGAAAGGGGTCTTGTAGCCTGCGTTCCGGGGTCCGCTTTCGGTGCGGAGGGCTATCTGAGAATATCCTACGCTACGTCCATGGAAAACATAGAGAAGGGGATAGAGCGCATAGGAGAGGTGGTTACGGGACTCTGAAATGTATCTTGAGTTTGAAAAAAAACTTGTAGAGCTTAAAGAGAAAATAGAAAACCTAAAGGCGGTATACAGGTTTCAAAAGGAGGTGGAAAAGGAACTAAGGAGCTTGCAAAGGGAATTTAAAAAGAGAGCAAAGAAAGTTTACGCCAACCTATCACCTTGGGACAGAGTGCGTCTTGCAAGGCACCCCCGCAGACCCCACACCTCCGACTACATCAAGTATCTAATAAAGGACTTTATAGAAATCCACGGGGACAGAAGGTTTGGCGATGACAGGGCTATAATAGCGGGCTTCGGATACTTCCGTAAAATTCCCGTTGCTGTGATAGGACATGAAAAGGGGCGGGGAACCCAAGAGAAGATAGAAAGGAACTTCGGAATGCCCCATCCCGAAGGTTACAGGAAAGCTATAAGGGTGATGAAGCTGGCAGAGAAATTTAACATGCCCCTAATAACCTTCATAGACACTCCCGGTGCTTATCCGGGTATAGGGGCGGAGGAGAGGGGTCAGTCCGAAGCCATAGCGGAAAGCATGTTCGTGATGGGACACCTTAAGGTCCCCTCGGTAGCGTTGGTCATAGGAGAGGGAGGAAGTGGCGGAGCGCTCGCCCTCGGGGTAGCAAACAGGGTGTGTATTATGGAGAACGCGTACTACTCGGTCATATCCCCAGAAGGATGCGCCGCCATTCTCTGGAAGGAGCAGGAGAAGGTAAAGGAGGCTTCAAAGGCTCTAAAACTCACCGCACAGGATCTATACAACCTCGGTGTGGTAGACTGCGTGATAAAGGAACCCTTCGGTGCTGCCCATTGGGATCACAAAAGATCCGCCCTTGTGGTCGGATACTACCTAAAAAGGTGCTTAAAAGAACTTTGTCAAAAATCCCCCGACCAACTTGTTCAGGAGCGCTTGGAGAAGTTTTCCTCCATGGGGGTTTTTGAAGTTTCGTAGGATAAATCTTATGCCTGTCACTCCGGGGCAAGAGCTATAGTGGTGACCTTTGCTCTCAGAAGCCTCGGCTTTGACAACGTTTACGCCCTCAAGGGAGGTATAGCCGGGCTGGCAGACTACGTGACACCCAAAACTACTTTGGGCACATACAAGTAGCTCGGGTTAAAATAAACAGAGCATAATGATCTCGGTGGTAATACCCGCCTACAACGAGGAGGAGAGTATACCCCACCTTTACAAAAAACTCAAAGAAGTTCTTGATAAGCTCGGCGGAGAATACGAAATAATCTTCGTTGACGACGGGAGCGACGACAGAACACCGGAAATTTTGAAAGATATAGCAAAGAAAGACCGCACCGTTAAGGTAATTCGCTTCCGAAGGAACTACGGACAAACCGCCGCCATGTATGCGGGTTTTGTTCACGCCTCCGGGGACGTGATAATAACAATGGATGCGGATCTCCAAAACGACCCGGAGGACATACCCCGCCTGCTTGAAAAGATCCAGGAGGGTTACGACATAGTCAGCGGTTGGCGTAAGGACAGAAAGGATCCCTTCCTCTCCCGCAAGCTTCCCTCAATGATAGCCAACTGGATAATCTCAAAGGTAACCGGTGTGAAACTCCACGACTACGGGTGCACCCTCAAAGCTTACAAGGCGGAAATAGCCAAGAGATACAGGCTCTACGGGGATATGCACAGGTTCCTGCCCGCTTTGGCAAAGCGCTTCGGTGCCAAGGTTACTGAAATTCCCGTCAGGCACCATCCCCGCATATACGGTAAATCTAAGTACGGGATAGGCAGAACCATCCGCGTCATCCTTGACATATTCTTGGTGAAGTTTCTCAACGAATACATAACCAAACCCCTGTATGTCTTCGGCGGGGTGGGTTTCCTTATGTTCTTTGTAGGCTTCCTCATAGAAGCCTACCTTACCTTTCTGAAGATCTTTTTGGGGGAGGATATAGGAGACAGACCCCTACTTATACTCGGAGTTCTGTTGATACTCACCGGGGTCCAGCTCTTCTCCACCGGTGTGATAGCGGAGCTTATCATAAGAACCTATTACGAGTCCAAGGGCGAAAGGCCCTACGTAATTGAGGAGAAGATAAATTTAGACGAGGGGGAGACCTGAAAGAAATCACCCCTTAACCTTAAAACCTGATCTATAATTCATCAATACCCTCGGAGGTGAGAAAATGGTCAAAGAAAAACTTCTTGCTGTAATCGATGAATACCTTCGTTCCGAAGACATAGCTAAGCACAACGCCAACCTTGTTTATTCTCTTCCCGCCTTAGCCAACATCCTCTCCGGTGAGGTGATGAAAGACTACATGCTCAGACAGATCCTGAGCGAAGAGGAAAGGTTAATGCACGAAGAGGGCTGGTGGTATCAGCATCAGCTCGCCCTCTTGGGACCTTACTGTGTAGGTTTTTCCGCAAGGGATATAGCGGTGAACGGACTTACTTCCAACTCAAAGGTGATGCCCCGTTCAAGACCACCGAAGAGGCTCAGAAACCTTCTTGATCAGTGTGCCAACTTTATATGTCTCATATCCCAAGAGGTGGCGGGTGCGGTAGCCTTAAACGATTTGGTAACCATAGCCTCTTCTTACGTATGGTATGAAGAAAACTACAAAGGAAGAAAATACTCCCTTGAAGAGATAGCCCATGCCTTCCAGAGCTTCCTCTACAACATAAACCTGCCTTTCAGAAGCGGTAACAGTCCCTTTACCAACGTCACCCTTGAGTTCGGTAAGCCTGCTCCATCCCTTGAAGAGGAGTTTGTAGTCGTCGGCGGGAAAATCTTAGACAAAAAATACGGAGAAATACCCAAAGAGGTCTATAACAGAGTGGCTTTGGGCTTTCTAAAAGCAATGTGGGAAGGCGATGCGGACGGCAGACCTTGGACCTTCCCCCTCATAACCGTTCAGATAACCGACGACTTTGACTTCAACGACCCCGTTTTTACACAGTTTCTTGAAAACCTTGACAAGCACGGAGGTGCTTACTTTGAAAACTTCCTGAGTAAACCCTTTATAGAGAGGGGACTGGAACCGAGAAATCCTTATCTGCAGAGAAGTTTTTGCTGTAGGTTTCAGGTGGATATAGGCGAGGTTCTCAGGGTTTCCAACACGGGTTCCATTTTCGGAAACGCTTCAGGGGTGGGTTCAGTCGGGGTGATATCCATAAACTTCAACAGGCTCGGGTGGCTCCACAGGGGAAACAAGGAGGCACTCTTTGAGCACCTAAAAGATATCCTTCACAAGGCAAGGAACGTTCTGATGAAAAAAAGGGAATTTATAGAGAGCCACAAAGAACTTTATCCCACCTTCTTCTATTACATGAAGGACCTTTCCACTATGTTCAATACCATTTCCCTGCAGGGAGGTCACGAGGGGCTTATAAACTTTGGATACTTCGTAAGGGACAAAGACGAAAAGATAATTGAAGAGGAGTCGGGCATCTTCCATCCCGAGGGTATCAAGTTTGCTCAAGAGGTTGCGGACTTTATCCTTGAAACCCTTAACACCTTTATGGAAGAGGACGGTGTTCCTTGGAACTTTGAATATGCACCCGGCGAGACCGCAGGTCCCAAGCTCGCCCAGAAAGATCTTCAGTTCTTCAAAGATGTAAGCTCTGGCAATTGGAACAAATACAAACTCTACAGGGAATACTGGCTTGGCAAGGTGGACGGTATAGCTCCTTACGTTAAAGGTAGCCCGGAAGGGTCTGGAGTTTTCTTAACCGCGGGCTTTCAGCCTCCATACGATGGTCCATCCTTGGGCAGGCAGTTGGAAGTGTCCTCTACCACCCAAAGGTTTGCAACAGGAGGTAGCATTCAGCACATATTCCTGAACGAAAAACCCTCCGCGGAGGCTCTGAAAAGCTTTGTAAAGAGGATCTTTGAAAACCTACCCATCATATACATAACTCTCACCCCAACTCTGACCCTGTGCAATTCCTGCGGGACAAAGATAGTGGGTGAGAGGTTCACCTGCCCTTACTGCGGATCCGACGATACGGTGGTCTACTCCCGTGTTATAGGGTATTACAGACCTGTGGCGAGAAAGGTAAAGAAGGTGGACAAAGAAAGGTTTATCTACGAAGGGGAAGAAAACTATTGGCAGGGGGGAAGAAGGGCTGACTGGGTAACAAGGAAAAAGGTCCGCAGTTTTGAATTGGAGGAGGCAGGGAAATGACCCTGAAATTTTCCGCCATGGTTCTCTCTTCCAAGGACGTTCCCGGAAGATGGAGCTTAGTGCTTTTCCTAAACGGGTGTAACTTCAGATGCAAACACTGCCAGAACTGGAAGCTCGTCTTGGGGCTTGAAGAGCCTACCTTAACCGAAGGAAGGGTGATAGAAGAGCTTGAAAAAAACCCGGCAATAGACACGGTGGTTTTGTCGGGGGGAGAACCTACCGTCCACAAACCTGAAAAGCTGAAAACCTTTTTAGAGAAACTCAAGCTCCAGTTTCCCTATGTGAGCGTGCGCATAGACACAAACGGCTACAGCCCTCAGGTGGTAAGAGACTTAAAGCCCTTAGTGGATGGATTTGCGGTTGACATAAAGGCGCCTTTGGATGATAAAGACAAACTTTCCTACACTGCGGGTGCAGAAGCTGATCCGGAACCTATAAAGGAAACCATTTCCATTGTGGACGGTATGCCCCTTACTCTTTTCAGAACGCCGAGATACCCTTGGCTCAACGGAAGGGATCTGGAAAAGATAAAGGAATTTACAAATTCTCTAAAATCTCCTTGGTTCCTGAACGAGTTTTTCCTTGTAGAGGACTGTCCCTTTAACCAACTTTCAGGAGCTCCTTAGCGTGCTCCACCATGTTCTCCTTTACATAGGTAGCCTTTCTGAGGCGCCTTTTTCTTGCGGGATCCTTCTTTGTATTGTAGTGGGCGCCCCCGCTCTTCCATCTTTTGATTTTCCCCTTGGCTGTAACCTTAAACCTCTTCTTTGCAGACCTGTTAGTCTTCATCTTAACCTTAGCCATCTTTCCATTTCCTCCTGCCTTAGAGGGAAGATATTATAACCCGTTCCCTCCACAAGGCGAGGGAGTAGGTTACGTGCTTGTAAAGAGCCTCTAAGCGCTATAAATTCTAATTATGTGAAAAACCCAAGGGGAGGTAAGAAATATGCCGATATTTGTAATGCTCACCACTTTAACTGATGAAGGTGCGAAGACTCTTAAGAACAAGCCCGAAAGAATAAAGGAGGTGGACGAGGAGGTCACCAGCAAATTTGGTGTTAAGATCATCGCCCAGTATGCGGTAATGGGACCTTACGACTTTGTAAACATAATAGAAGCTCCCGACAACGACACCGTTGTAAAGATGGCGATTGAACTCAACTCAAGGGGTTCCATAAGAACCCTCACGATGCCTGCCATAG
>WFYH01000130.1 GCA_015490215.1 Aquificaceae bacterium | reverse complement strand
TTTCCTCGGTCAATGGACCGAAGACATGGGCATAACACCCCGTATGGTTAGAAAGGGTGCTCTCCCCTCTATAGTCATGCCCCTTGATAAGGCCCTCGGAACAGACAAAAACATCATAGTCTTGGGAACCAACAACAAAATAGTGAGGGATCTAAATCTTCGCTTCAGCGGACCCACCCTTAAGGTAGTTGAGTATCAGGGTAGGAAGGTTCTCATAGTAGGGGGACAGAACGTAAAGCAGGTGATTAGAGCCGGCAGGTTCTTGGCGGACAGGATAATAGGATTTAAGGCGGGGGCTTACAAGACCTTTTTCAGCTTCGTAAAGCTCAGAGGGATGATAGAGAAGGGAGATTTTGCTTCCGCTCTGTATCTGATAAAGGACCCTTCGGGACTCTCCGCCTGCGGTAAGAACATGTCCCTTGCTGCACCGATGATGATGAAGTTTCCTGATGAAGTTAAAAAGATAGTCAAAAAGAGAAACAGAATAATGTATGTGGAGCTAGTGAAAGCTCTGAAGGAAGGCAACAAAAAGAAGGCGGTTACCCTCTGGAAGGAAGCCATGAAAACCTGCTACATGTGCCATCAGGGTATAGGTATAAAGAGATTGAGAAGGTTCATACCCAATCCTGAGATACACTCCAAGCATCAGAGGATAGCAAAGGCTTTCGGACTTGTTAAGATTAAAAACGGAAAGCAAAACTGCACAGCCTGTCATAGCGGGTTTACGGAGATAAGGGGCTATTGAATAGGGAAAGGATCTTCCTTGTAGGCTTTATGTGCAGCGGGAAGACCACCGTGGGCAATCTTTTGGCTGAAAAGCTCGGTTGGAACTTCCTTGACGTTGATGAAGAGATAGAAAAAAGGGAGGGTCTTACAATACCTGAAATCTTTAAGCAAAAAGGAGAACGCTACTTCAGAAAATTAGAGATAGAGGTTCTGAAAGAGCTTGCATCCCTGCACAGAGTAATCGTATCCACAGGTGGGGGCTTGGGGGCGAACCCACAAGCCATGAAGCTTATGAAGGAAAAGGGTTTCGTGGTGTGGCTGAAGGTCAGCTTTGAAGAATTCCTTAAAAGATGTGGAAATGACACTTCAAGACCCCTCCTGTCCCTCGGAGAGGAAAAACTCAGGGAGCTTCTGAAGGAAAGGGAAAGGGTCTATTCACAGGCACACCTGATTTTAGAATCGGAGGATCCAGAGAGTATGGCGGAGCGTATAGTTGCTAAGTTTAACGGGAAAAGTTAAGCATCTCTTTCCCTTACACCAAAGACCTTGACGCTGAGATCTTGCCCTATGCTGAAGTGGTTAGAATGATGTTAAGTTTCTGGAGTGTGCCATGGTAGGAAAAGTGAATTACGTAGTAAGCGGAGATAAGGATCTTATCTCAGTTGAGGGATTTATAATCACTCCCGTAAAGCTGAGGGAGGCTCTCAAAGGAAAGGTGTAAGGGAGGAACTATGCTTAAGGTTTTATCCCCCGCAAAGGTAAACCTCGGTCTTTGGGTTTTGGGGAAGAGACCAGACGGATACCACAACATATTTACCGTGTTTCATGCGGTGGACCTGTGCGATGAAGTGTTTTTAGAAGAGGGACCCCTTGAAGTGTCTATGAACCTGCCTATACCTCAGGAGGATAACCTCGTTTACAAGGCTCTCCTTGAGCTTTCCAGAAGGGTGGGAGAGGAAATCGGAGTAAGGGTAAGGATAAACAAGAGGATACCGCCCGGTTCGGGTCTCGGTGGGGGTAGCTCAAACGTTGCCACGGTCTTAAGGGCTGTAAACGAGATGCTTTCCCTCGGGTTGGAGGAGGAAGAGCTTAAGGAGATAGCATCCCTCGTATCTTCAGATGCTCCCTTCTTTTTGGTAGGAGGAACTGCGGTAGGAAGGGGCAGGGGTGAACGGCTCCAACCTTTAGAGGATTTGAATCTCAAGATGACCATTCTTGTGCCGGATGTGCAGGCTTCCACCAGAAGGGTTTACGCCTGCCTCAGGGAAGAGGACATGACCCCCGATCTGAAGGAAGAGGAAATTATTAAAGCTTTGAGAGAAGGAAACTTCAACGTTCTTGAAAACAGACTTGGGGAGGTAGCCTGTCGTCTTTATCCGGAGATAGGAGAAGCACTCAGGTTCTTGAGAAGCTTGGGGAAAAAACCTCTTGTCAGCGGGAGTGGTTCTGCTGTATTCTATATAGGTAGTAAGACCCCTGAGGTGGAAAAGGGAGCTTTGCTCAGGGGCTGGCGTGTGTTTGAGGTTAGAAGCTGGCTTGGGGTGTAGCTCAACTGGCAGAGCACCGGACTTTGGATCCGGGGGTTCCTGGTTCGAGTCCAGGCACCCCAGCCATTTATAAAAATGAACAGACCCCTTAAGCTCCTCTGCGGGACCGCCAACCGCCCCCTTGCGGAAGAGGTTTCCCAGCACCTCGGGGTTCCCCTCTCGGACATGCTCGTTACCAAGTTCAGTGACGGAGAGGTAAGGGTTCAGATAAACGAGTCCATAAGGGGGGCGGACGTCTACGTTATACAGCCTCTATCTTACCCCGCAAACCAGCACATAATGGAGCTTCTCCTTATAGTGGATGCCCTCAAGAGATCTTCCGCAGGTAGAATCACGGCGGTTGTCCCCTACTTTGCCTATGCCCGTCAGGACAGACAGGACAAACCCAGAACCCCCGTAAGCGCCCGTGTCCTTGCTGATCTTATAACTGTTGTGGGAACCCAAAGAGTGGTTACCGTGGACCTGCACTCACCTCAGATACAGGGCTTCTTTGATATACCGGTTGATCACTTATCTGCCCTTCCTGTTCTCTACGATTACATAAGAAAGAACCTTATCCTTGAAAACCCGATAGTGGTTTCCCCCGATGCGGGGGGTGTGGAGAGGGCACGCCAGCTTGCCAACAAACTCGGTTGCGGTATAGCCATCATATACAAGAGGCGTCCCGAACCCAACAAGGCTGAGGTCCTTGACGTAGTGGGGAACATAGAGGGCAAAGAGGCGATCATAATAGATGACCTGATAGATACCGCCGGAACGGTAGTTGCCGCTGCCAACATGCTCATAAACAAAGGTGCAAAAAGGGTCATCGCCTGTGCAACCCATGGAGTATTTTCCGGTCCTGCGGTGGAAAGGCTCACCAATTCCCCCATAGAGCAGGTGATCGTTACAAACACTATCCCACTTGAGGATAAGCGCTTCAACAAGCTTCAGGTGGTTTCCGTTGCTCCGCTCCTTGCGGAAGCAATAAAGAGGATACACGAAGAAGAGTCGGTAAGCTCCCTCTTTGTATGAAAAAGCTTGCAATTTTACTGTCTTTTATCTTCATCCTCTCCTGCGGTGGAGGTTCTTCAAACGGCGATTCATCGGAAGACCAACTTTCTTCCCTTTCGGTAAACACCACTTGGTATATACAGCTTCAGAGGACTTTGAACACCTCCGTGGATGTGGAACTTTACGATGTGGACCTCTTTGATACCCCCGAAGAGACCATAAGAGAGCTGAAATCTCGGGGCAAGGTGGTCATATGTTACTTCAACGCCGGGGCTTACGAAAACTGGAGACCCGACAAGGACAGGTTCCCTGAGGAAGTTATCGGCAACCCCATGGAGGGCTGGGAAGGAGAGTTTTGGATTGACATAAGGGACGAAAGAGTTAGGGAGATCATGGTCAGCAGGATGGAGCTTGCGAAGGACAAGGGTTGTGACGGGGTAGACCCGGACAATGTAAACGGCTACACCCAGAATACGGGTTTTGATCTGACCTACGAGGACCAGCTTGACTACAACCGCTTTTTGGCTCGAGAAGCTCACAGGCTTGGACTGCTGATAGGTTTGAAGAATGATGGCGTTCAGGTAAACGACCTTGTGGATTACTTTGACTTTTCCGTTCAAGAAGAGTGCCACCAATACAGCGAGTGCAACCTCTACTATCCCTTTGTTCAAAGGGGAAAGCCGGTCTTCAACATTGAGTATGCAGAGGAATACGTAAATAGCGAAACA
>WFYH01000129.1 GCA_015490215.1 Aquificaceae bacterium | reverse complement strand
GCGGTCCCGTGCTTGCTCAAAAAGTCTATAAAGAAGGTGTCTTCATTGTCGCCAACCGGCGCATCAAGGGAAAGGGGTATCCTGCACACCTGAAGGTATTTCTCCACCTCTTCGGGAGGTATCCTGTAGCCTTCTTCCTTAAACTTCTTTTCAACCTCTTCCTCGGTGGGTTCCCTGCCAAGCTCCTTTTCCAGCTCCTTGGCTATCATCTCCATACTGAGTTTGCGGGCGATTTCTTCGGGGGTAGGTTCCCTTTCAAGCTCTTTGAGAAGCTCCGCATATATGGTCCCTATCCTGCTTATGAGGTGGGACTGCTTTAGGGGTATCCTCACCGCTCCCGTCTGCTGGGAAAGAGCCTGCATTATAGCCTGCCTTATCCACCAAACCGCATAGGATATGAACTTCACCCCCCTGTCGGGGTCAAAGCGCTTTGCCGCCTCCAAAAGACCCAAATTACCCGCAGCTATAAGCTCGGAGAAAGGAAGTCCGTAGCCTATATACTGCTTTGCCACGCTCACCACAAATCGGAGGTTAGACTCCACGAGTTTTTTGAGAGCTTCCTCGTCCCCCTCCTTTGCCCTTTTGGCAAGTTCTTTTTCCTCTTCCGGCGTCAGGAGAGGTATCTTGGAAATCCTCTTAAGATACTGATTTATCAACTCCTGCTCTGCGTCAGACATCTTCCCTCACTCCAAGCTGAGAACAAGGTAGAGGTTGGTATCCCCTCTCTTTACCAGAAGCAGAGCCTTCCTTTTGCCCATATCCTTTAGATTATCAATCATCCTGTAAAAGTCTCTGACGGTTTTCACCCTCTTGTAGTTGACGCTGATGATCAGATCGCCCGGTCTGAGTCCGCTCCTTGAGGCGGGGCTTCCGGGAACCACACTGACCACCAAAAGACCCTCTTCTCCGATCCTCGCCTTCTCTTCGGGAGAAAGCTCCCTGAGGGTTAGACCTAAATCTTCCCCCTGATAGGTTCTGGGTTTGCCCCTCACCTTTTCGGGCATTTCGCCGACCTTTACCCTTATGTCCATCTCCTTCCCCTCCCTTATGATCGTGAGCACCACCTCCGTGCCGGGCTTGGTTTTCATTATTGAAAGCTGGAGGTCCCTTACATCCTCCAACTTCCTGCCGTTCAGCTTAACTATTATATCCCCCACCTTCAGACCTGCCTTATCCGCTGGGCTTCCCTTTAGAACCTGAGCCACTAATATCCCCTCTTTCACACCTATGGCTTCCGTAATACCGGGGGTTATGTCTTGAATTACCACACCGAGCCATCCCCTTATGACCCTTCCGTGCTCAAGTATCTGCTCCATTACCCACTTTGCGAGGTTTATAGGGATCGCAAAGCCCAAGCCCTGTCCTGATGCAACGATGGCAGTGTTTATTCCTATCACCTCACCCTTTATGTTTATCAGGGGTCCTCCGGAGTTGCCCGGGTTTATGGCGGCGTCGGTTTGGATGTAGCTCTCGTACTGGGTTATTCCTATGCTCCTTTTTAGGGCGGAAACCACCCCCACGGTTACCGTCCTCTCAAGCCCGTAGGGGTTTCCTATGGCTATAACTATGTGACCCACCCTTACTTTGTCCGAGTCGCCTAACTTGGCTATCCTTTTATCTATATCCTTTATACCCTTTGCGTTTACCTCAAGAACCGCTATGTCGGTCTTGGGGTCACCTCCCACGAGGCGGGCTTTTCTTTCTGTGTGGCGGTCAAAGCGAACCACTATGCTCTTTGCGTTTTCAACCACATGGTTGTTGGTGAGTATGTATACAATGTTGCCCTCCTTTTTGACTATTACTCCCGAGCCTATAGACCTCCTCTCTTGGCGGAAGGGTTCTATGGGCGGAAAGCGAAAGGGCAGATCAAAGGAGTCAAAGGGGTTAAACTCTACCTCCTGAACGGCGAAAACCGTTACCACCGAGGGGGAAACCTCATCAACTACCCTCTGGAGTTCCTCTTCAAACTCCTCAAGGAGCCCCGCCCTGAGGGGAACGGAAAAAAGTATCAGAAGGGCTACCAAAGGGAGAAAAACTCTCATCTAAACCCTCCTTACATACAAAAATAGCATACGGAAGGAAGGGCTTTCTATTGAACTTATCAGCTTCTCAATCTGACCCCTGCTAAGGG
>WFYH01000128.1 GCA_015490215.1 Aquificaceae bacterium | reverse complement strand
GAGGTAAAGGAATACTTCCAAAAGGAAAACCTTATGAACGTGGTAGAAGAGGACGCCCGCAGGAAAAAGGCACTTGAGGAGATAGTCTCCAAGGCAAGGATAAAGGAAGTGGAGAAGAAGGAAGAAAATCAAGAAGAAGCCCCGCAAGAGGAGGAGAAAGAAAAGTCCTAACTTCAAAGCGGTATAATTGGTGCTAAAGGAGGGCTAAAGGTGAGGAAGTATATCCTTAGCGAAGGAGAAATCCCCAAGAGGTGGTTTAACATCCTTCCCCTCTTGCCCGAACCCCTTGACCCTCCCCTTGATCCGGAAACCAAGGAACCCGTTTCCCCCGACAAACTTGCCGTCATATTCCCCGAACCCCTCATAGAGCAGGAGGTTTCCGACAAGGAGTGGATAGATATCCCGGAAGAGGTTCTTGAAGTCTACTCCCTCTGGAGACCTACACCCCTGCACAGGGCAAAGAACCTTGAAGAGTTTTTGCAAACCCCCGCAAAGATATTCTTCAAGAACGAAAGTGTTTCACCGCCCGGCTCCCACAAGCCCAATACGGCTGTAGCTCAGGCTTACTACAACAAGATCTCGGGTGTAAAGAGGCTGACCACCGAAACGGGAGCGGGTCAGTGGGGAAGTGCCCTGTCTTTCGCCACCCAGTTTTTCGGACTTGAGTGCAGGGTTTACATGGTCAGGGTGAGCTATAACCAAAAGCCCTACAGAAGGATCCTTATGGAAACTTGGGGCGGTGAGGTCATACCGTCACCTAGTCCCAACACCAACGCAGGGAGGAAGTTTTACGATCAGGACCCCGAGCACCCCGGAAGCCTCGGGATAGCCATAAGCGAAGCCATAGAGGAGGCGGCTACGAGGGACGATACCAAGTATTCCTTGGGGAGCGTTTTAAACCACGTCCTCCTCCATCAAACGGTTATAGGACTTGAGGCAAAAAAGCAAATGGAGATGGCGGGCTTCTATCCTGATGTGATAATAGGTGCGGTCGGCGGAGGATCAAACTTTGCGGGACTCTCCCTACCCTTCTTGGCGGACAAGCTCAGAGGTGACAAACCGGATCTTAAGGTTTTGGCTGTAGAGCCTACCGCCTGTCCGACCCTCACGCAGGGAGAATACAGATACGACTTCGGTGACACAGTTGGGCTTACACCTCTGATTAAGATGTATACCCTCGGGCACGACTTCGTTCCCCCTCCCATCCATGCGGGCGGTCTCAGATATCACGGTGACGCTCCTATAGTTTGTAAACTCTACGATTTGGGATACATATCTGCGGTAGCCTACAAGCAGACGGAGGTCTTTGAGGCGGCTTTGACCTTCGCCAGAACGGAAGGAATAGTCCCCGCTCCCGAATCCGCCCACGCCATAAAGGCTGCCATAGATGAAGCCCTCAGGTGTAAGGAAACCGGCGAGGAGAAGGTTATCCTGTTCAATCTCTCGGGCCACGGATACTTTGACCTTTCCGCCTACGACAAGTTCATGAGGGGAGAGCTGGAGGACTGATGGAAGGATCAGCCTTCCTTTTCATGATAGCATCGTGGGCTTTGATATTGGGTCTTGACCTTTTCTGCTTTATGCTCTTGTTTATGAAACCTTCTGACAAGGAACCTCCGACCCGAGAGGAGGAGTTTCCTGAGGAGGAGATAACTTAGTCAGAATATATGTCCGAGCTTTTGCTTTTTGGTGTGCAGGTAGACACGGTTGTGGGGGTTGGGTTCAATCTTTAGTGGCACTCTCTCTACTATTTCAAGACCGAACCCCTCAAGGGCTACTATCTTCCGAGGGTTGTTGGTCATAAGCCTCATTTTTTTGACTCCGAGATCCAAGAGTATTTGAACTCCTACCCCGTAATCCCGCAGATCCGCTGGGTATCCGAGTCTTTCGTTTGCTTCCACCGTATCGTAACCCTTCTCCTGAAGCTCGTAAGCCTTTATCTTGTTGGCTATCCCTATACCCCTTCCTTCGTGCCCTAAGATGTAAACGAGAACCCCTTTACCCTCTTTGGCTATCATCTCAAGGGCTTTCTCAAGCTGAGGTCTACAGTCACAACGCATAGAGCGGAACACGTCCCCTGTCAGACACTCGGAGTGAACCCTGACAAGAACGGGTTCTTCCTCTTTCCACTCTCCCATGGTGAGGGCTACCTGTTCTTCCCCTGTCAGCTTGTGGCGGTAGGCGTGGATTTTGAACGTCCCCCAAGGGGTGGGCAGGTGGGCACTCGCCACCCTCTCCACCAGACGCTCTTTCTTGAGCCTATACCTTATCAGATCAGCTATGGTTATGATCTTGAGGTTATGCTCTTTGGCAAACTCTATAAGGTCGGGAAGACGTGCCATGGTTCCGTCTTCCTTCATGATTTCGCAGATCACACCTGCGGGATACAGTCCCGCCAGTTTGGCAAGATCTACTGAGGCTTCCGTATGCCCAGCTCTCTCAAGAACGCCTCCCGGTCTCGCCCTTAGGGGAAACACGTGCCCCGGTCTTATGAAGTC
>WFYH01000127.1 GCA_015490215.1 Aquificaceae bacterium | reverse complement strand
TACCCAAAGGCGGGTCCGATCCCTACGGACTCAGGAGAGCCTCCTTCGGGATAATAAGGATCTTGGATGTAAGGGACTGGGATGTGAACCTCAGGGACTTTGCGGATTTCTACGGGCTTGAGGACCTTAAATCTCTGGAGGATTTTATGAGGCAAAGGATAGAGAGCTTCTTAGAGGGGGAAGATTACGATATAGTCAGGGCGGTTTTGGCGGTAAAGGATCCCCTTATACCCCTGCCCATTCTTAGGTTGGTAAGGGGGATGAAGGAGATAAGAAACAGCCAAACCTTTAAGGATATATGCGAAGCCTACAGGAGAGTTGTTAGAATATTACCCGAGGGTTGGGAGAAGGACGGGGTGCGAGAGGAACTCCTAAGGGAAGAGCAAGAGAGAAAGGTTTGGGGGATCCTTTTGGAGCTGGAAAGAAAGGCGGATCTGCAAGACCTTGCCAAACTGAGAGGCCCCATAGATGAGCTCTTTGATAATGTCTTGATCATGGACAAGGATGAAGAGATAAAAACCAACCGTCTTGCCCTCCTTATGAGGATAAAGAAGCTCTTTAACCGCTTTGGTGATTTTTCTTACATCGTCGGTTAGGAGGTCTGCGTATGAAAAGGGATGCCCTCCTTCTTTGGTTGGATGAGCTGACGATAGAGGACATACCCGTTGCGGGCGGAAAGAACGCCTCCCTCGGGGAAATGATAAAGAACCTAAGCCCGCTGGGTATAAACATCCCCTACGGGTTTGTGGTTACCTCCAACGCCTACTACAAGTTCTTGGACTACAACGACCTGAAGGACAGGATAAGGGACATACTCAAAGGGCTTGATGTAAAAGACGTTTCCGACTTGGCAAGAAGGGGATACGCCGTAAGGGAGCTTATCAAGGGCGGGGAGTTTCCCCCCGAGCTTGAAGAGCAAATAAAGGAGTACTACAACGAGCTTTCTAAAAAGTATGAGACCCATGCGGTAGACGTGGCGGTTCGTTCTTCGGCAACGGCGGAAGACCTTCCAGACGCCTCCTTTGCAGGGCAGCAGGAGACCTATCTGAACGTGGTGGGTGCGGAGAACGTCCTGACAGCCATAAAGAACTGCTTTGCCTCCCTCTTCACCGACAGGGCTATATCCTACAGGGAGTCCTTCGGATTTGACCACTTTAACGTGGGCATAGCGGTGGGCGTTCAAAAGATGGTTCGCTCGGACCTCGGAGCCTCGGGAGTCATGTTTACCCTTGATACGGAATCGGGCTTCAGGGACGTGGTGGTCATAAACGCCTCCTACGGACTCGGTGAGCTGATAGTTCAGGGTATGGTGACCCCCGACGAGTATATGGTCTTTAAGCCTACATTCAAGCAAGGGTATTCGGCAATAATTGAGAAAAAGCTTGGAAAGAAGGACAGAAAGATGGTCTATGGCTCGGGGGAGGAGAGAACGAAGATAGTGAACGTTCCCATCTCCGAGCAAAAGAGGTTTGCCCTTGAGGATGACGAGATCCTTAAGCTTGCGGAGTGGGCAATCCTAATAGAAAACCACTACTCAGAAAAGAAGGGCAAGTGGACCCCTATGGATATAGAGTGGGCAAAGGACGGCACCAACAACCAACTCTACATAGTTCAGGCGAGACCCGAAACGGTCCACTCCCGCAGGGAAGACAACATAATAAAGATCTACAAGATCACCGATCCTGAAGAGGAAAGAGCAAAGAGGAGAAAGGTAAAGGGTATAGCTGTCGGCGACAAGATAGCGGTTGGAAGGGTCAGAATCCTCTTTGACCTCAAGGATGCGGAAAAGTTCCAAGAGGGTGAGGTTCTGGTAACCGATATAACCGATCCCGACTGGGAACCCATAATGAAGAAAGCCTGCGCCATAGTTACCAACAGGGGTGGAAGAACCGCCCACGCCGCCATAGTAGCGAGGGAACTCGGCATACCCGCCGTGGTCGGGACGGGTAACGCCACCGAGGTCTTAGAGGACGGTATGGAGGTTACCGTCTCCTGCGCCGAAGGAGAAACGGGATACGTTTACGAGGGTGCCCTTGAGTTTGAAGTTGAAGAGATCAATGTGGAACAGCTCCCACGCCCCAAGACCAAGATAATGATGAATGTCGGAAACCCCGAGTCTGCCTTCAAGCACGCCTCCCTACCTAATGACGGTGTAGGTCTTGCGAGGGAAGAGTTCATAATTGCCAACTACATAAAGATCCACCCCCTCGCCCTGATCCACTACGAAGACATAAAGGAGCTTTACGAAAAGCTGATGAACATGGGTCTCGTGGACGACAGGGGCTTTGTAGCCTTTAGAGCCATCTACGCCCACGCTAACGGTCCCCTGAAGGAAAAGCTGGCAAAGGGCAAGGAAAAGAGGAACATAAACCTCAAAAAGCTCATAGAGGACATAGACAAGTTCACCTTCGGTTACGACGATAAAAAGATCTACTATATAAAGAAACTCTCTTACGGAATAGCCAAGATAGCCGCTGCCTTTTATCCCAACCCAGTCATAGTCAGGTTTTCCGACTTTAAGTCAAACGAGTATGCAAACCTCATCGGCGGTCAGCTTTTTGAGCCCGAAGAAGAAAACCCCATGATAGGCTGGAGAGGTGCCTCCCGCTACTACTCGCCAATCTTTAAAGAAGCTTTCGGCATGGAGTGCAAAGCTATCCTTAGGGTCCGAAACAAGATGGGTCTGACCAACGTGAAGGTCATGGTGCCCTTCTGCAGAACGCCCGAGGAAGGAGAAAAAGTTCTTGCGGTAATGGAAGAATACGGTCTAAAGAGGGGAGAAAACGGCTTGGAAGTTTACGTTATGGCTGAGCTCCCCAGCAACATAGTCTTGGCAGATAAATACGCCGAGATATTTGACGGGTTTTCCATAGGTTCCAACGACCTGACCCAGCTCGCTTTGGGTATAGATAGGGATTCGGAACTTGTAGCCCACATCTACGACGAAAGAAACCCTGCGGTAAAAAGGCTTATAGCTCAGCTCATCTCCACCGCAAAGGAAAAGGGCAGAAAGGTGGGAATATGCGGTCAGGCGCCCTCGGACTTTCCCGATTTTGCCCAATTCCTTGTGGAACTGGGTATAGACAGCATCTCCCTTAATCCCGACTCGGTTCTAAAAACCCTCCTTGCGGTTGCCGAAATGGAGAAAAGGATAGGGGTCATGAAATGAAGCTTGCCCTCAAGCTTCCGAAGATAGACATAAAGCTGGGGAGGTTTGATCTCGGGCGGTTTTTCAAAAAGAGCGGGACGGGTCTATCCGTTTATGTGACCGACAGATTCCTCAGGGTCCTTGAGCTTTCCGATGATAGAAAGCCCCTCTTTGAACCCGTTGAAGAGTTCTGGGAGGGGAAATCTCAGGAGGAGAAGATAAAGATCCTTCAAAGGATAGTGGCTTCCAACGGTCTTCAGGGAAAGGAGGTGGTTTCCTGTATAAGTG